>NZ_LMDO01000024.1:0-65000 GCF_001425105.1 Pseudomonas sp. Root401
GCTGGAAAGTGTCCACCATGTCCCCGCACACCCGTCAACCATGTGTCCGGTCCGTACACGCTTTTCGAAAGTGACCCGCCGTCAGGGCGGAACCCTAAGTAGCCGTTACCGCAGAAACGGATATACACACCGCCCTCACAGCCGACCAAGCTTTGTGGGAATGGTCGGACAAGATTCTGATTCGAGCCGAATTTTCCGACGAGTTCTGGCGGTTGCCGGGTGGGAAGAACTCTGGCTAACCTTTTCCCGTCGCTGCCAATTCAGCGTCCGGGCGTCGCGGCCCGTTAACTTGGTGCATAATTCCAGCCGACGACGGTGCTTCGGTATTTGTCGTTGTGTCATGGTTGGCTGTGCGTGGGATACCTTCGGGTATGCCGAAGCTCCAAGTTCGGTCCGCGAACCTGCGTACAGCTGCCACCTCCAATCGCGTCGCGGCGATCGGTGACAGCTCCAAAAACTTGGAGATGCACAATGATTAAAGATACACCCAACCCCCCAGAAACAGGTTCCTCGTCAACCCACGTCGATCCTGATCACCAAAAGCTCGATGAAGCCGCCAAACGCGCCCTCGACTATTACCTCGGCCCAAAGCCCGAAACCAAAAAGAAACCCGCCTCAAACCAGTTATTCACTGTCGTGGCCGGCATCGACACCGAATGCCTCCTCACCAACCTCAGCGAAACCCTGGCCTCCGCCAACGCAACAATCAGCGATCTGGCTTTCGAACTTGACGGTTCGAGACGGCATATTGCCTTGGGGGTACTGCAATTGATTGAGCTGAGTGAATTACTGGCCAATCGTGTTCTGGACGAGCAGGCGCCTGCGGACGGAAGATAGTCGCGGCGGCAAACATGAAACCCGTGGCAAGGGAGCAAGCTCCCTCGCCACAGGGGGTAAGCGTGAGTTTCAAAACCGTGGCTCAATCCAGCCCAAGCTTCTTCAACCGATACCGCATCGACCGAAACGACAACTTCAACCGCTGCGCCGCCGCCGTGCGGTTCCAGCGGGTTTCCTCCAATGCCTGGAGGATGAGCTTGCGCTCGACGTCTTCCAGGTAATCCTCCAGGTTGTCGACCTGCATCAAATCAGGATTACCTGCCTCAATCGCATTGCCCTCGGCCAAACGCAGATCATCCGCTTCGATCTGCTGCTGTTCACAAAGGGTGTAGGCACGTTCAAGCATGTTCTCCAGTTCCCGCACATTGCCCGGGAAGCGGTAATTCTTGAGAGAGTCCAGCGCCTGGGGATGCAACCTGGCCGGTGGACTGCCGGTGTTGGCCGCCAGGCGCTGAAGCATGTGATTGGCCAGCAACTCTATGTCTTCGCGGCGTTCGCGCAACGGCGGGACGCGCAGTTCGATGACGTTCAGCCGGTAATACAAATCCTGGCGAAAGCGCCCGGCGGCGACTTCGCTGTCCAGGTCCTTGTGGGTGGCGCAGAGGATTCGCACATCCACCACTTCTTCCTGCTGGCCGCCAACAGCGCGCACGGCTTTTTCCTGGATGGCTCGCAGCAGCTTGACCTGCATCGCCAAGGGCAGGTCCGCCACTTCATCGAGGAACAAGGTCCCGCCATGGGCGGCCTGGAACAGCCCGGGCTTGTCCTCGATGGCGCCGCTGAAACTGCCTTTTCGATGGCCAAAAAACTCGCTTTCCATCAGCTCCGTGGGAATCGCCCCACAGTTGACCGGTACAAAGCGCTGGTTGGCACGGGGGCCCTGTTCGTGGATCAGCCGGGCGACCAGTTCCTTGCCGCAGCCCGATTCGCCGCTGATGTACACCGGTGCCTGGCTGCGGGCGAGTTTTTCGATCTGCTTGCGCACGCTGAGCATCGGTGGCGAGTTGCCCAGCAGGCTGCGCTCGAGGGTCGTACCCGGCGTGGCGACCGGCGGCAGGCGCAGGGCACTGGTGACCAGCTCCCGCAGCCGCCCCAGGTCGACCGGTTTGGTCAGGAAGTCGAAGGCGCCGGCCTTGAGGGCGTCGATGGCGGTTTCCAGGCTGCCATAGGCGGTGATCATCGCCACGGGCAGTTGCGGGTAGCGTTGCTGGATGTGCTGCACCAGTTCCAGGCCGGTGCCATCGGGCAGGCGCATGTCGGTCAGGCACAGGTCGAAGGCTTCCCCCGCCAGCAGGGCTTGGGCCTCGGCAAGGTTCTTGGCGCTGCGGGTGTCGAGTTTCATCCGGCCCAGGGTGATGTCCAGGAGTTCGCGGATGTCCGGTTCGTCATCGACGATCAGGATTCGTTGCCGTGAGCGATTATTCAAATCTGTTTCCGTCCGTGAGCAAAGGTGATGCGAAAGCAGCCGCCGCCTTGGCGTGGTTTGAAGTCTAGGCGGGCCTGGTTGCTTTCGCACAGCTCACGGGACAGATAGAGCCCAAGGCCGGTGCCCTGGCTGCTGGTGGTAAAGAAGGGTTCGAACAAATGTGCCTGCTGCTCGGGTGTTACACCGGGGCCGTTGTCGATGATGTCCAGTGTGGACAGCTGGCTGTGGGGGTCGATGAACAGTTTCAGCCAGGCCTCGGCCTGTTCGTGGGCCATGGCGCTGTGGCGCCAGGCGTTGCGCAGCAGGTTGTCGAGTACCTGGGTCAACTGGTCGGGGTCCATCAGCGTGGTGTAGTCGCCCGGGTCGATGCTCAGATGCAAGTGCTGGTGCTCGGCCATGCTTTCGCGGGCCTGGCGGACGAACTGGTCGAGCCAGGTCCGCAGGTCGAGGCGTTGGGGAGTGGTTTGCTGGCGGCGAGACAGCTGCAGGACGTTTTCAATGACGCGATTCATTCGTTGGGAGTGATCTTGAATAATCTGCGTCAGACGCCGATCCGCGTTGTTCAGTTCCTCGGATTCGCGCAGTAATTGCGCTGCGTGGCTGATGGCGCCCAAGGGGTTGCGGATTTCATGGGCGATGCCAGCAGTCAGGCGCCCGAGGGAAGCGAGTTTCAGTTGCTGGGCCTGCTGCGCAACCTGAGCCAGGTCCTCAAGGAATACCAGCAATTGCTGCTGATCGTCATGCCCCAAGGCGATGAAGCTCGGTTGCAGGGTCAGGCCTGTGCCGGTCACGGTCAGGCTGGGGGGGCGCAGGCTGGGATTGTTCAGCCACAATTGCAGGCGTTCGACCAGGGCGGAGCAATAGTCATCGATCCGCTGGCCGACCAGATCGTGCATGCCCAGCAGGTTCAAGGCGCTTTCGTTGGCCAATTGCACGCGCCGCTCGCGGTCGAGCACCAGGATGCCGGTGCGCATGCGTTGCAGGATCAGCGCGTTGAGCGCTTCAAGGCCGATCACCTCGCTGGCCCGTTGCTCGGCCAGGGTTTCACTGGCTTCCAGTCGCCGGGTCAGGCCCTGTACCAGCAGGGCGGCGGCAAAACACAGTGCCCCCAGGGTGCCGGCTTGCAGATAACTGCTGGGACGGTTTGAGTCGCTCAGGCCGAGGAAAAAAGTCGACCCGACGATACCGATCGTGGCGACAGCGGCGATCAGCAGGCCGACCCGGCTTCGCAACAGCGTATTGCCGATGGCCACCGAGACAATGAGCAGGTTGCCGATGGCACTGGGCACACCGCCCGCGGCGAAGAACAGCCACGAGAGCAGCAGTACGTCAGTCAGGGCCAGGCCGAACAGCCGGGCAGGGCGACGGGTGTTCTCAAGGAACACCACCAGCAGGATATTGAGCACCAGGTACAACCAACTGCCACTGCGCAGGAGGTCGTCATTGGCGAACTCCAGCAGGCGGTTGTCCAGTTTGCTGGAAATCAGCAGCACCAAGGTGATGCCGATGCTCAGACGATACAGGTGATAGAGACGCAGCAGGCGCTGCGCCTGTTTTTCGCGTGGGCTTGAGGCCTCAGCGCTCACGAGTGCCAGGGCCTTGCTCAAGGTGAGCCTGGCTGCAATACCATTGTTGTTCGAGGGCCAGCGCCCGGTCACGGGGCAGGTGTACGCCGCAATGGGCGCAGCGCACCATGGGCGGCGCGTCCTGCTCCGGGGTGGAGCGCGATGCGCGGGGACCGCTTTTCACCCCGCGAAAGATCCAGATGGCGGCGGCAACGACAGCGAACAAGATCAATAAACGAAGCATGATAGGCGGCTTTCTGGCGAGTGATCAGGCAGTTTAGCCAAGGACTGGAACGGCGCACAGCGCAATAAAAGCCAGGCACAAAAAAGGGAGACCGCTGGGTCTCCCTTTTTGCTGATGCCTTGGCCTCAGTCGAACACGCCGAAGGTCATGTAGCTGAACCAGGAGCGGTCGCTGGACTCGTTCTCCGGCTCTTCTTCTTCGATCACGTCGCCGTTTTCATCCTTGGGCTTGAGTTCGTTCGGGATGGCTTCCTTGGCATCCTGGAACTGGCGCTGTACGTCCTGGTTGGCGCGGGTTTCGCCCGGCGGCAGCGGTGGACGGGACTCGATCAGGCCCAGGGTCGCCTTGCTCAGCCACGAACGGTTATCTGCTTCGTCGACCCGTGGGGTGAACTGGCCATCGACCAGCGACGGGTGATCCGGGTAGTTCAGCTTGAGGGTTTCCAGGCTGGTGGCCGCCAGGTCGTCCAGGTGCAGGCGCTGGTAGGCTTCGGTCATCACCGCCAGGCCATCACCCACCGAAGGGGTCTCCTGGAAGTTTTCCACCACGTAGCGGCCACGGTTGGCGGCGGCGACGTAGGCCTGACGGGTCAGGTAATAGTCGGCTACGTGAATTTCGTAGGACGCCAGCAGGTTGCGCAGGTAGATCATGCGCTGCTTGGCGTCCGGCGAGTAGCGGCTGTTGGGGAAGCGGCTGGTCAGCTGGGCGAACTCATTGTAGGAGTCGCGCGCGGCGCCCGGGTCACGCTTGGTCATGTCCAGCGGCAGGAAGCGCGCCAGCAGGCCGACGTCCTGGTCGAAGGAGGTCAGGCCCTTGAGGTAATAGGCGTAATCGACATTCGGGTGCTGCGGGTGCAGGCGAATGAAACGCTCGGCGGCGGACTTGGCGGCTTCCGGCTCGGCGTTCTTGTAGTTGGCGTAGATCAGCTCCAACTGGGCCTGATCGGCGTAGCGACCGAACGGATACCGCGACTCCAGCGCCTTCAGCTTGGCGGTGGCGCTGGTATAGCTGTTGTTATCCAGGTCGTTCTGCGCCTGTTGGTACAGTTCGACTTCGCTCAGGTTTTCGTCTACGACTTCCTTCGACGAGCAAGCAGCAGTCAATGCGAGGATGGCGATCAGCAGCAGGTGTTTCACTTGCATGGCGGCTTGCGTCCCTATGACGGCCGCTGTCTTGGGCGGGGCCGTCCTGTTATGATGAGCGCCCCGTTGAAAGCCTCGGGGCAAAAGACGCCGTATTTAACCACAAGCGCGCAGCCGAAACCAAAGGCTGTGCCGACGCCCAGTCCGAGCATGTCCGATAAAATAGAACTTCGCGCAGAGGTGCCGTCCGAATTGGGCGGCCAACGCCTCGATCAAGTCGCCGCACAACTCTTTGCCGAGCACTCTCGCTCGCGCCTTTCCGCCTGGATCAAGGACGGCCGCCTGACTGTGGATGGGGCGGTGATCCGTCCGCGCGACATCGTCCACGGCGGTGCCATTCTCGAGCTGACTGCCGAACAGGAGGCCCAGGGAGAATGGGTCGCCCAGGACATCGCCCTGGACATCGTCTATGAAGACGATGACATCCTGGTGATCAACAAGCCTGCTGGCCTGGTGGTGCACCCGGCTGCCGGTCATGCTGATGGCACCTTGCTCAATGCCTTGTTGCACCACGTACCGGACATCATCAATGTGCCGCGTGCCGGCATCGTCCATCGCCTGGACAAGGACACCACCGGTCTGATGGTGGTGGCCAAGACCATCCAGGCGCAGACACAGCTGGTCACACAGTTGCAAAGCCGCAGCGTCAGCCGCATCTATGAATGCATCGTGATCGGGGTCGTCACCGCCGGTGGCAAGATCAACGCCCCCATCGGTCGTCACGGCCAGCAGCGCCAGCGCATGGCGGTGATGGAGGGCGGCAAGCAGGCGGTCAGCCATTATCGCGTGCTCGAGCGTTTCCGTTCCCACACCCATGTGCGGGTCAAGCTGGAAACCGGTCGGACCCACCAGATCCGTGTACACATGGCCCACATCAACTTCCCGTTGGTGGGCGACCCGGCCTACGGCGGTCGTTTCCGCATTCCGCCGGCTGCCAGCCAGACCATGGTCGAATCGCTGAAAAATTTCCCGCGCCAGGCGCTGCATGCGCGTTTTCTGGAACTGGATCATCCGACGACCGGCAAGCGCATGAGCTGGGAGTCGCCGTTGCCGGATGATTTCGTCTGGCTGCTGACGTTGCTCAAGCAGGACCGCGAGGCGTTCATCGGATGAGTGACTGGCTGATACCCGACTGGCCCGCGCCGGCCCGGGTCAAGGCCTGTGTCACGACCCGTGCGGGCGGCGTCAGCCTGGCGCCGTTCGACAGCCTCAACCTGGGCGACCATGTGGGCGACGATCCTGTGGCCGTCGCCGAAAACCGTCGTCGTCTCACCGATCAATTCGCCATCACCCCGGCCTGGCTCCAGCAGGTCCACGGCATTGTCGTGGTCGAGGCTGATCCGGCCCAGGTGGCGGCTGCCGATGCCAGTTGGACCGACACACCGGGTATCGCCTGCACCGCGATGACGGCGGACTGCCTGCCTGTGCTGTTCTGCAATCGTGCCGGCACCCGCGTCGCGGCGGCCCATGCCGGCTGGCGCGGGCTGGCGAACGGCGTGCTGGAAGCCACCCTCGACAGCCTTGCCGTGCCCGCGGATGAAATCCTCGCCTGGCTCGGCCCGGCCATCGGCCCGCAAGCGTTTGAAGTCGGGCCGGAAGTGCGTGAAGCCTTCATCGCGCAACTGCCCCAGGCGGCACAAGCCTTTGCCGCGAGCCCCAACGCCGGCAAGTTCCTGGCCGATATCTACGCGTTGGCAAGGCTGCGCCTGGCCGCACGTGGTGTCACGGCCGTCTACGGTGGCGGTCTCTGCACCGTGACTGACCCTCGTTTCTTTTCCTACCGCCGCAACCCGCGCACTGGTCGCTTCGCTTCGCTGATCTGGATCGAACGCTAGACTTCTCTGATCTGTATCAAGGGCGCCCGGCTTGAATCTTCCAGAATCGACCACATCTATAACGGTATCTGGCAGGTTTCTTCATTCAGGATGTTTCCAAGGTCCGGCCTGCTCATTAGGAAGGTGACCCATGCGTATTGATCGTTTAACCAGCAAATTACAGTTGGCCCTGTCCGATGCCCAGTCCCTGGCCGTCGGCCTGGACCATCCCGGTATCGAACCGGCGCACTTGATGCAGGCCATGCTCGAACAGCAGGGCGGTTCCATCAAGCCCCTGCTGATGCAGGTCGGCTTTGACGTCAACAGCCTGCGCAAAGAACTGGCCAAGGAACTCGACCAGTTACCCAAGATCCAGAACCCCACCGGTGACGTGAACATGTCCCAGGACCTGGCGCGGCTGCTCAACCAGGCCGATCGCCTGGCCCAGCAGAAGGGCGACCAGTTCATTTCCAGCGAACTGGTGCTGCTCGCCGCCATGGACGAGAACAGCAAGCTCGGTAAATTGCTGCTCGGCCAGGGCGTGAGCAAGAAAGCCCTGGAAAACGCCATCAACAACCTGCGTGGCGGCGAAGCGGTCAACGACGCCAACCACGAAGAGTCGCGCCAGGCACTGGACAAATACACCGTCGACCTGACCAAGCGCGCCGAGGAAGGCAAGCTCGACCCGGTAATCGGTCGCGACGATGAAATCCGCCGCACGATCCAGGTGCTGCAACGCCGCACCAAGAACAACCCGGTATTGATCGGCGAACCTGGCGTGGGTAAAACCGCCATCGCCGAGGGCCTGGCCCAGCGCATCATCAACGGCGAAGTGCCGGACGGCCTCAGGGGTAAACGCCTGTTGTCCCTGGACATGGGCGCGTTGATCGCCGGTGCCAAGTACCGTGGCGAGTTCGAAGAGCGGCTCAAGGCGCTGCTCAATGAGCTGTCCAAGCAGGAAGGGCAGATCATCCTGTTCATCGACGAACTGCACACCATGGTCGGTGCGGGCAAGGGCGAAGGCTCGATGGACGCTGGCAACATGCTCAAGCCCGCGCTGGCCCGTGGCGAGTTGCACTGCGTCGGCGCGACCACGCTCAACGAGTACCGCCAATATATAGAGAAGGACGCGGCCCTTGAGCGGCGCTTCCAGAAAGTGCTGGTGGAAGAACCGAGCGAAGAAGACACCATCGCGATTCTGCGTGGCCTTAAAGAACGCTACGAAGTTCACCACAAAGTGGCGATCACCGATGGCGCGATCATCGCGGCGGCCAAGCTCAGCCACCGCTACATCACTGACCGCCAGTTGCCGGACAAGGCCATCGACCTGATCGACGAGGCCGCGAGCCGCATCCGTATGGAAATCGACTCCAAGCCCGAAGTGCTGGATCGCTTGGAGCGGCGCCTGATTCAACTCAAGGTCGAGTCCCAGGCCCTGAAGAAAGAAAGCGACGAAGCGGCGAAGAAGCGTCTGGAAAGGTTGCAGGAAGAAATCGTTCGCCACGAGCGTGAGTATTCCGACCTCGAGGAAATCTGGAACTCGGAGAAAGCCGAAGTCCAGGGCTCGGCGCAGATCCAGCAGAAGATCGAACAATCCCGCCAGGAGCTGGAAGCGGCCCGTCGTAAAGGCGACCTCAACCGCATGGCCGAGCTGCAGTACGGGGTGATCCCGGACCTGGAGCGCAGCCTGCAAATGGTCGACCAGCATGGCAAGAGCGAAAACCAGTTGCTGCGCAGCAAGGTCACCGAGGAAGAAATCGCCGAAGTGGTCTCCAAGTGGACCGGCATTCCGGTGTCGAAGATGCTCGAAGGCGAGCGTGACAAGCTGCTGAAGATGGAAAGCCTGCTGCACCAGCGTGTGATCGGTCAGGAAGAGGCGGTGGTGGCGGTGTCCAACGCCGTGCGTCGTTCCCGTGCCGGGCTGTCGGACCCGAACCGGCCGAGCGGCTCGTTCATGTTCCTCGGCCCTACCGGGGTCGGTAAAACCGAGTTGTGCAAGGCGCTGGCCGAGTTCCTCTTCGACACTGAAGAGGCCATGGTGCGCATCGACATGTCCGAGTTCATGGAGAAGCATTCCGTGGCACGGCTGATCGGCGCGCCCCCGGGTTATGTCGGTTATGAAGAGGGCGGTTACCTGACGGAAGCTGTACGTCGCAAGCCGTACTCGGTAATCCTGCTCGATGAGGTCGAGAAGGCCCACCCGGATGTGTTCAACATCCTGCTGCAAGTGTTGGAGGATGGTCGCCTGACCGACAGCCACGGGCGCACGGTGGACTTCCGCAACACGGTGATCGTGATGACCTCCAACCTGGGCTCGACGCAGATCCAGGAACTGGTGGGCGACCGCGAGGCGCAACGTGCGGCGGTGATGGACGCGATCTCTACGCACTTCCGGCCGGAGTTCATCAACCGGGTCGACGAAGTGGTGATCTTCGAGCCGTTGGCCCGTGATCAGATTGCCGGCATTACCGAGATCCAGTTGGGTCGCCTGCGCAGTCGCCTCACCGAACGTGAGCTGAAACTGCAATTGAGCGACGAGGCGTTGGACAAGCTGATTGCGGTGGGTTATGACCCGGTCTATGGCGCACGGCCGCTGAAGCGGGCGATCCAGCGCTGGATCGAAAACCCGTTGGCGCAGTTGATCCTGTCCGGTCGGTTCATGCCTGGTGAGACTGTGACCGGAACAGTGGAGAACGACGAAATCGTCTTCAACTGAGCCGATTGACTGGGCTTTTGTGGCGTGGGAGCTTGCTCCCGCTGAAGGGTGCTGTAGGAACTGTGTAGGAGCTGTCGAGTGCAACGAGGCTGCGATCTTTCCTCTGACGCCAGGGTCTGAAGCGAAAGATCAAAAGATCGCAGCCTTCGGCAGCTCCTACACAGTCCATCGCTTGCCATAGGGCGTGTTTGCTTTGCGAGGCCATTTTTTTCATCAGGCCGTTGAACTCAAAGGAAAAGGCTTGTAAAGTGCGCCCCGCAGTACGTCACCCCAAGGGTTACTTCTCGCTGAGAAGGAATCCAAAATAAGTTGCAAATCATTGTCTTGAAAGCAATTTAAGGGGTTGACAGAGGTTTTTAAGATTGTAGAATAGCGCGCCTCAGACACACGAACGCAGCGATGCGTAAGGGTAGAAGAGGTTGAAGATAGCTTCAACGTTGTAGCTTCAAAATTGCTGTAACTTGAAATATCAGTTCCGTGATAGCTCAGTCGGTAGAGCAAATGACTGTTAATCATTGGGTCCCAGGTTCGAGTCCTGGTCACGGAGCCATTTCAATCGGGGTATAGCGCAGTCCGGTAGCGCGCCTGCTTTGGGAGCAGGATGTCAGGAGTTCGAATCCCCTTACCCCGACCATTTTTGGGTCGTTAGCTCAGTTGGTAGAGCAGTTGGCTTTTAACCAATTGGTCGTAGGTTCGAATCCCACACGACCCACCATTTTTGAAACCAGTTCGCTGGAATCGAATCTTAAGATCAGAGGCCAAAAGCGCTGATCGAGAAGGCGACTTGCGAAGGTCGCCTTTTTTTTACCGGGGTATAGCGCAGTCCGGTAGCGCGCCTGCTTTGGGAGCAGGATGTCAGGAGTTCGAATCCCCTTACCCCGACCATATTAAAAATCCTCGTATCGAAAGATACGGGGATTTTTTTTGCCTGCGATAAAGTGAATTGGACTTAAGACATCGTACAACCTGCCGATAACCCGCCGACAGGGGCCTGGCCCCACTTCAGGCCAACAATGAAAAGGCATTCCCTATGGTTCTTCGTCAGCTGAATATCGCCCCGCGTGCCGCGTTGGGTTTTGCCTTGATCGCCGTGCTGGTGGCGTTGCTCGGGGTGTTCGCGCTGGGACAGATGTCGAGTATTCGTGACAGTGAAGTCGCGGTGGAAACCCAGTGGCTGCCGAGCATTCGCGGCGGTGATGAGATCCGCGAGTGGATGTTGCGGATCCGCACCATTTCCCTGCGCATGGCCCTGGATCAGGACCCGAAGAACATTGCGGTGTATCGCGGGCAGATGGATACGCGCGACAAGGAGCTGAGCGAAAAAATCACTGCCTACGAAAAGCTCGTCGTGACGCCTGAAGGCAAAGCCATTTACGACCAGTTCAAGCAGACCTTTGCCGCTTACCGTACGGGTATCGCCCAATCCTTCACCCTGGCGGAGCAGGGGCGTCGGGATGAGCTGATCAAGCTGCTGCTGGTGGACATGAAGACCGTGGTGGACGGTTCCGGCAAACAGCTCAACGACCTGGCGGAGCTGTTCTCCAAGCAGGTTTCCATCGAGAGCCAGAAGTCCCAGGAGCACTACGCCAATTCCCGCATGATCGTCAGCCTGTTCGTTGTGCTCGCCGCCCTGGCCACGGTGGCCCTGGCCATGCTGCTTACGCGCAGTATCGTCAAACCCTTGGGTGAGGCGCTCAACGCTGCGGAGAACGTCGCCCGGGGTGACCTGACCCGGCCAATCGAGACCCATGGCAACGACGAAGTGAGTCGCTTGCTCAAGGCGTTGGCGGCCATGCAGCAGAATCTGCGTGAGACGTTGCAGGGCATCAGCGGTTCGGCCGCGCAACTGGCCACTGCAGCCGATGAGCTGAACACCGTCACCCTCGACAGCACCCACAGCCTGCAACAACAGAACAACGAAATCGAACAGGCCGCCACCGCCGTCACCGAAATGACCACTGCCGTGGAAGAAGTCGCGCGCAATGCGGTTTCCACCTCCGATGCCACGCGTCAGTCCAGTGAGTCGGCATCCCTTGGGCAGCAGCGAGTCAGCGACACGGTCGACGCCATTGGCGCCCTCGCCAGCGATGTGCAGGTGACCGGTGGCCTGGTGCAATCCCTGGCCAACCAATCGCAGGATATTGGCAAGGTGCTGGACGTGATCCGCGCCATTGCCGAGCAGACCAACCTGCTGGCCCTCAACGCGGCCATCGAAGCGGCCCGTGCGGGTGAGAGCGGGCGCGGGTTTGCGGTGGTGGCCGATGAGGTACGGGCGCTGGCTTATCGCACGCAGCAATCGACCCAGGAAATCGAGCAAATGGTCCAGGGCATGCGCAGCGGTGCCACCCAGGCACTCGACTCCATGCAGGCCAGCTCCAGTCGCGCCGCCAGTACCCTGGCCATGGCGGAACGGGCGGGGGACGCGTTGCAGACCATTACGGCCTCGGTCAATGAAATCCACGAACGCAACCTGGTGATCGCCAGCGCCGCCGAAGAGCAGGCGCAAGTGGCCCGCGAGGTGGATCGCAACCTGGTGAACATTCGTGATTTGTCGGTGCGCTCGGCTTCCGGCGCGGGCCAGACCAGCGCGTCCAGCCATGAGTTGTCGCAGTTGGCGAATTCGCTGCGCACGATGGTGCAGCGGTTTCAGGTTTGATTATTGAAGGGACATGAAGGGATGATCGCTCCCACGCTCTGCGTGGGAGTGAATCCAGTGACGCTCTGCGTCACAAAGGACGCGGAGCGTCCCGGGCTGCATTCCCACGCAGAGCGTGGGAACGATCGTCAGTAAGGCCTCAGTGCAGCTTCAGCCGAGGCTCGGTCCCACGCCCGATCTTGCTGCCCAGCATCAGCATGGCCGTGCGGAACATGCCGTACAGCGCCATCTGGTGCATTCGGTACAGCGACACATAGAACATCCGCGCCAGCCAGCCTTCGAGCATCACGCTGCCGGTCAGGTTACCCATCAGGTTGCCCACTGCCGAGAACCGCGACAGCGAGATCAGCGAGCCGTAGTCGGTGTATTTGTATTCCGGCAGGGCCTTGCCCTCGATCCGCAGTTTCAAGGACTTGGCCAGCAGCGAGGCCTGCTGGTGCGCGGCCTGGGCGCGGGGCGGGACGTTGCGCTCGCTGCCGGGTTGCGGGCAGGCGGCGCAGTCACCGAAGGCGAAGATGTTCTCGTCGCGGGTGGTCTGCAAGGTGGGCAGCACATGCAACTGGTTGATCCGGTTGGTCTCCAGCCCGTCGATGTCCTTGAGGAAGTCCGGGGCGCGAATCCCGGCGGCCCAGACTTTCAGGCTCGCGTCGATCACTTTGCCATCCGCGGTAATCAGGCTGTCGGCGGTCACCTGGCTGACGGCGGCGTTGGTCATGACATTGACGCCGAGTTTTTCCAGGGTCTTGTGCACCGGCCCGCCGATACGCTCCGGCAGGGCCGGCAAGACGCGTGGGCCCGCCTCGATCAGGGTGATGTGCATGTTCTCCGGTTTGATCCGGTCCAGGCCGTAGGCGTGCAGTTCGTGGGCGGCATTGTGCAGCTCGGCGGCCAGTTCGACCCCGGTCGCACCGGCGCCAACGATGGCGACGCTGATGCGCTCGACGATATCGGTCTGCCCGGCGTGGGCGCGCAGATAGTGGTGCAGCAATTGCTGATGGAAGCGCTCGGCCTGTTTGCGGGTGTCGAGGAACAGGCAGTGCTGCGCCGCGCCTTCGGTGCCGAAGTCGTTGGTGGTGCTGCCGACGGCAATCACCAGGGTGTCGTAGCCCAGTTCCCGGGCCGGCAACAGCTCGACGCCCGCCTCGTCATAGGTGGCGGCCAGTTGGATTCTTTTGCGCTCGCGATCCAGACCGCTCATGCGCCCCAGCTGGAACTCGAAGTGGTTCCATTTTGCCTGGGCGACGTAGTTGAGTTCGTCTTCGGAGGAGTTCAGGGAGCCGGCAGCCACTTCGTGCAGCAGCGGTTTCCAGATGTGGGTCAGGTTCGCGTCGACCAGCATCACACTGGCCGTGCCACGCTTGCCTAGAGTCTTACCCAGACGGGTAGCCAACTCCAGACCGCCGGCGCCGCCGCCAACGATGACAATACGATGAGTCATGGGGATATCTCGCAAGGCTAAAGGAAATCAGTGCCGTTACCTGCGCGAGCATCAAGTGGCTCATAGCGTCAGGTAACTGATCAGTCGGCTCAACAGGCCCAGGCCGATGGTCACGGCCAGTACCACCACCAGGAGCATCCACGGCCGGAAAGGCCGGCGCTCGACTCGGTGCTGGGACAGTTGCAGGTACTCTTCGACATGCTTCTGGTCTTCTGGGTTCAGGCGGCTGGTCATAAAGGCCTCGTCAGGTAGACGTTGCGGAATGTGAAGACGTTACAGCGTCCGGCTAGCCGGCATTGAAAGCAGCGTAGCCGCTCGCCGGAACGGGTTCGACGGTCAGGCTGTCGTCCAGGCGAATGATTCCACTTTTTAACACCCGGGCGGTGATTCCGCCATGGCCGCGTACCGCCTGGAACGTACCTTCGCCGAGGTTCCGCTCCAATCGGGCACACGGCTGGCACCAGCCGGTGGTTTCAAAAATGGCTTGGCCAATGCGAAAGCGCCGACCCTTGAGGCTGAACAGATTGATGCCGCTGACCACAATATTGCGTCGCAGCTCCTGTGGCAGCACGGGCCGGTCTTCGGGACGGCCCATCAGCGAGCCGATCACGGCCAGATGCTCCCATTGGATCAGCGTTACTTGCCGCGCATTGCGCACGCCGGGGCGGGCATGATCGCCGGTCAGCCCAGCCTCCAGGCGGGCCTCCACGGCGTCCAGTTCGATCATCGGCGCATGCCCCTGGGGGCGCACGCCAATCCAGCGTACGCGGCCTTGCTGGGGCACAGCGGCAATCAGTTCCTGCAGTGGGCTCACAGGCTGATCCCGACATCGAACACGATGCTGCGGCCCAGGTTGCTGCGCAGGAAGTCCGGCGCGTCGGGGTGGGCGAACAGCACCCGGGCGAACGTCGGCCCCACCAGTGACAGCGAACGCCAGCCCTGGCGCAGGTATTCGGTCGGCGGTGGGAAGTGACTGTTGAGGTCCAGCACTTCGCGCTTGAGACTGGCGAAGGCGATGATGTCCAGGTCGCCCAGGTCCATGCCGCGCTCGGTGTAGTTGTGAGCCTTCTTGCGCAAGGTCGGGGCCAGCCGCATCAGGAACTCATTGGCCGGGATCCGCCGCGGCTTGGCCTCACGACGCACCAACTGGCTCAGGGAGAAAGCGCTGCGGCGGCGTTGCAGCTCATCGCGCCATTCGTCGTTGAGGCGGCGACCTTCGTCGAGCACGAAAAACACCTCGAAATTGGCATCGCGAAACAACACGTCCGGCGGCTCGCCGGCGGGCGCGAACTCGTCAGCGCGGTAAGGCACGTTCAGCCCCTGCAGCAGGCGCTGGCAGACCCAACGCTCACGCTCCCATTTGCGGGCATTGGAGAGAAAGGCGTTGGCTTGCTCGGCCGCGATGGTCAGCAGGCGTAAGTAATCGGAGTCATCCATGAGCCCAAGCTTAGCGTTCAAATGTGATCAAAAAAAATAAAGCGTGCTGTGAAGGGGCAAATTTCTGCTCAGGCCAGGTAATGATGTTCACTTAGAGCCTAAAGCAAGGGGGCGAGCCTCTATGCGCCTGCATCACCGCTATCGCGAGCAGGCTCGCTCCCACAGGGGAGGGGGCTGCGGTGAACGTTGGTTTTTGTGCATGCCTCAAAAACAGTGTGGGAGCGGGCTTGCTCGCGAAGATGGCGGCGCATTCAACATTGATGTTGCCTGACAGACCGCTATCGCGAGCAAGCTTTGCTCCCACAGATCTAACGGATGTACGACCGGGAGAGCCAGGCATGCCGAGCCTGGGCTAGGCACCGAGTGGTGGGGCAGAAGCGTTTTGCTTACTTTTGACTGGGCCGGCTCCCGGGCTTCTCAATAGTGAGCCGCCGTCAGGGCGGAACCCTAAGCGGCCGTTACCGCAGAAACGGATATACACACCACCCTGAAACAGACCTCAGAATGGAAGACCAACTCTCCGATAACCGCTCAAGTGAACAGCATTACCCCCAGGCAGGGCCCAATAGATCATCCTGTTCAGCCTGACACGCCAACCAAGCGCAAAACAGATCCAGCTTCTTGCTCTGCTGCGCGCTGCGCTTAGCAACATAGACGTAGCGGCTCGGGCGAAACCCGAACGGCGCCACCAGACGACCCAGGCGAATGTCGTCAGCCACCAAGTGCCACGGGGCGACACAAATCCCCAGGCCGGCAATCGCCGCCTCCAACGTAAAGTAATAGTGCTCGTATTCCTGCCCGGCCGGCGCAGTGGCCTGGTGTCCAATCGCATCCCCCCAGTTTGCCCAGGCATCCGGACGGGTTTTGGTATGCAGGAGGGGATGGCTGAAAATCGAGCCCACGTCGGTTAATTGAATACGCGCCGATAAGGTGGGCGACAACACGACGCCCAATCGTTCAGCAAACAGCCGGACGGTGTTTTTCTGCTCGCCCACGATGCCCTGTTCAGCCGTGATCATCACGTCATAGCGATCCCGGCCCGGATCGCTCCCGTGAACCGGTGAGCTCAGGCGAATCTTGATCTCTGGGTAGGTCGTATTGAAGTCGAAAAGCCGCGGTATCAGCCACTTGACCGTAAATGTGCTGAAGCAGGACACGTCCAAGGTGCCTGTCGCCGTGTCTCGGACCCTGCTCACCGCAGCCTCGATCTGATCCAGTGCGGCCGTCAGTTCCGGCAGCAGTTCTCTACCGGCAACGGTGAGCTGCGGTTTGTTCTTTGGGCCTTCGAACAGGTCCACACCAAGACTCAGCTCCAGCTGGCGTACCTGGCGACTCACAGCGCCAGGCGTGACAGACAGCTCCTCGGCGGCCGCGATCATTTTGCCCAGTCGGGCAGCGGCCTCGAAGGTATGCAGTGCATTCAATGGGGGGAGGCGACGTTTCATAAAGTGACTTTATCTCAATTACATCGAACGTATAAATCGATATCAGGTATCGGGCGGATTTTGCAGAATTCCCCGGTTCCTGCAGTGTCTGCCGACTGTTTCGGGTCGCCAGGATTGGGGGGCATTCCCTATCAAATTGAGAGCACCTCACATGCCATTTGTTCGTACCGCCGTCATCATGGGCACCAGCCAGCAACAACGTCAGCGCATCGTCGATGGCATACACCAAGCACTGGTCGAGAGCATTGGTATGCCCGAGGATGAGTTGTTCAACCTGGTCACTGACTACGACCCTGAACAGTTTTTCTATAGCCGCACGTTTAACGGTGTGGCTCGTTCAGACCATTTGATCGTGATTGAGATTACGATGCGCAGGGGCCGCAGTGATGCGATGAAGCGCGAGCTCTACAAAAAAATCGCGGACAATCTCGGGGTTCAAGCCCAGGTTCGTCCGCAAGACGTTTTCATCTTCATGCACGAGAATGACTATTCGGATTGGTCGGTAGGCTTTGGTAAGTTTGCAATGGCCTTGGTACAACAGCCAGGAAGTGTCGCTACCGAGTAGTGCACGGACGGCGTTCTAGTTCTCGCAGGAGTAGCCCATGATCGGTGCCGAACTGCTCTCACCGCAGACCCTGGCGACTGGTTGGCTGATGTATGTGCCGGTGTTGGTCTGGGCCGTGGTGCGGGCGCCGTGGGTCGAGCTGTTTACCGACAGCCGTCGCCAGCATCTGCTGTTCGGCACAGTGCTGGCGTTGTTCATGCTGTGGCTGGTGCGCCGGGATTTCGATACGGGTGTTTCGTATCACTTCATCGGCATGACTGCCGTGACGCTGTTGCTGGACTGGCCGTTGGCAATCCTCGGTGGCCTGTGCGCGCAGCTCGCGCTGGTGCTGCTGGGCCGTCAGGACATGGCCGCGGTAGGGGTCAACGGTGCGCTGCTGATCCTGTTGCCGGTATTGGTCACCGAGTGTTGCGCGATCCTGGTGGAGCGCGCCCAGCCGCGCAATCTGTTCGTGTATATCTTCTGTTCGGGGTTTCTCGCGGCCGCGCTTTCTGCGTTGGCGTGCCTGCTGCTGGGGCTTGGCCTGCTGTGGTACGACGGTATATTCGCCATGCCTTACTGGCTGGAAGATTTTGTCGGCTACCTCTGGCTGATCATCTTCCCCGAGGCCTTCATCAACGGCATGGTGATCAGTGCATTGGTGGTGTTCAGTCCCGAATGGCTGGAAACCTTCAACCGCACGCGCTACCTGTCGGCGCCGTGGAACGATGATGACAAGCCTTGATTCACGTCAAGGCTGCACCACCACACGCCCTTCATGCTTTGGAAAATTTCCAGGAGCACAACCATGAGTGTTTATGAGTGGGCGAGACAAGAGATCAGGCGTAGCCACGATGCCGCGATGGAGATCGGTTTTGACCCGGGCTTGAGCCTGCGCGCCTTGCTCAGTGCGATCGTGCAACAGAGCAAGACAGTGCGCAGCCCTGAAGACCTGGCCGATGAGTTGAGTTTCCTGGCGGAAAACCTCGACGATGAACAGGACTACGGTTTCATGCGGCCTTAATGATGTGAGCGAGGCTCGAAGTCTTCGCTGAACAGCTCGTCCTCGGCGTCGGGGCTGACCGGAATCTTGTGTTCTTCCGACGCCCAGGCGCCGAGGTCGATCAGTTTGCAGCGATCAGAACAGAACGGCCGGAATGTGCTCTGCGGGCTCCATTCCACAGGGGCGCCACAGGTTGGGCAATCAACGGTTGGGGTCTGGCTCATGATTGGCCTCCACGCAAAGTAAGGTAAAAGTGATGCAGGCGCTCGACCTCGCTGTGCAGCCAGGCGAGGTCGCGATCGTTGACCACCACGTCGTCGGCATGGCTCAGGCGATCCTGGCGGCTGGACTGGGCCTTGAGAATCGCCTGGACCTGCTGTTCGCTGGTCTGGTCGCGCTGCAACGTACGTTCGATCTGCAGTTGTTCCGGCGCATCGATCACCAGGACCCGCTGGGTCATGGCGTACTGCCCTGACTCGATCAGCAGCGGCGATACCAGGATCGCATAGGGCGATTGTGCCTGGGCCAGATGATGGGCGATTTCCTCGGCGATCAGCGGATGCAGCAGCGCCTCGAGCCAGCGGCGTTCATCGGCATTCTCGAAGATCAGCTTGCGCAACGCCGCCCGGTCCAGGGCGCCGTCGGCCTGCAATACGCCGGGGCCGAAGTGCTCGGCGATTTTCGCCAGGGCCGGGCGCCCGGGCTCGACCACCCAGCGCGCCGCATGATCGGCGTCGATGACGTGCACGCCCAGGTCGATGAAATGCTGGGCCGCCGCGCTCTTGCCGCTGCCGATGCCACCGGTCAGGCCGAGAATCCAGGGTTTTTTCACTGAGGTATTCATTAAAAACCGACAGACTGCCAATAGAAGTCGGTTATTTGACCACCCCAGAGCAAGGCAATCCAGCCGGCAATGGCCAGATAGGGTCCAAAGGGGATCTGCGTCGACCCGGGAGCATCACGCAAGCGCAGCACAATCACCCCGACAACGGCGCCCACCAGCGACGACAGCAGCAGCGTCAGCGGCAGGATCTGCCAGCCACCCCAGGCGCCGAGCATCGCCAGCAGCTTGAAATCCCCGTAGCCCATGCCTTCCTTGCCGGTGATCAGCTTGAACACCCAGAACACCGACCACAGCGCCAGGTAGCCGGCCACCGCGCCCCACATCGCCTGGTTCAAGGACACGAAGAGCCCGAAGCTGTTGATGATCAAGCCCAGCCACAACAGCGGCAGCACCAGGGTATCGGGCAGCAATTGATGCTCGGCGTCGATCAGGCTCATGCCCAGCAGGCCCCAGGTCAACACCATCACCATCGCGGCGTGCCAGCCAAAGCCGAAATGCCAGGCAACGAACGCCGATAACGCACCGCAGGCCACTTCGGTCAGGGGGTAGCGCCTGCCGATGGGCGCGGCGCAGCTCGAACAGCGGCCGCGCAGCATCAGGTAGCTGAGCAGCGGAATGTTTTCCCAGGCGCGGATGCGATGGCCGCAGTGCGGGCACTGGGAGTGGGGCAGCATCAGGTTGTAGACCGGGCCCGGGGTTTCGGCTGGCAGGCCCAGCAGGTCGTGGGCCTGCAGGCGCCATTCGCGGTTGAGCATCTTCGGCAGGCGCCACACCAGCACGTTGAGGAAGCTGCCGATGATCAGGCCGAGCAGTGCTGCAACGAGCACGAAAGCCGGGGGATACAGCACGAAGAATTCGCTCAGGGGCATGTCAGATCGCAGAGCCGAGTTGAAAGATGGGCAAGTACATGGCAACCACCAGGCCACCGACGACCACCCCCAGGACCACCATGATGAAGGGTTCCATCAGGCTGGTGAGGTTGTCCACCAGATTGTCCACCTCGGCCTCATAAAAGCTCGCCACCTTGTCGAGCATGTCGTCCAGCGCACCGGATTCCTCGCCGATGGCGGTCATCTGGACCGCAAGGTTCGGAAAGATCCCTGAGGCACGCATGGAGAAATTCAACTGCATGCCGGTCGAGACGTCCTGCTTGATGCGCTGCACGGCACGTTTGAACACCACGTTGCCGGTGGCGCCTGACACCGAATCCAGGGCCTCCACCAGCGGCACGCCGGCGGCGAAGGTGGTGGAAAGCGTGCGGGCGTAGCGGGCCACGGCGGACTTGTACAGCAAGGTGCCTATCAGCGGCAGCTTGAGCAGCCATTTGTCGCGCCAGTCGCGAAAGCGCTCCGAACGCCTGAGCGCGTATTTCACGCCAAAAAAAGCACCCACCAGCCCGCCCAGCACTATCCACCACCATTGCTGCATGAACTCCGACAGGCCGATGACCATCAGCGTGAAGGCCGGCAGTTTCGCGCCGAACCCGGCGAATACCGATTCGAACTGCGGCACTACCTTGACCAGCAGGATCCCCGTGACCACTGCGGCTACGAGGACCACGGCCGCCGGGTAGGTCATGGCTTTCTTGATCTTGGCCTTGAGCGCTTCGCTCTTTTCCTTGTAGGTCGCGACCCGGTCCAGCAGCGTGTCCAGGGCACCGGCCTGTTCGCCGGCGTCCACCAGGTTGCAGTACAGCTCGTCGAAATATTGCGGGCACTTGCGCAGCGCCGCGGCGAAGCTGTTGCCGGCGGCGACTTCCTGCTTCACCTCGTCCACCAGCTTGCGCATGTTGGGGTTGTCGAAGCCTTCGCCAATGATGTCGAACGCCTGCAACAGCGGCACGCCAGCCTTGAGCATTGTCGCCATCTGGCGGGTGAAGAGGGCGATATCCAGAGGCTTGATGCGCTTGCCCTTGCTGAATATCGAGGTGGATTTCTTGCGCACCTTCTGCGGGTTGATGCCTTGTTTGCGCAGCTGTGCCTTGACCAGCGCCGGGCTCTGGCCCGTCAGCTCGCCGGTCATTTTCGCGCCTTTGCGGTCTTTGCCTTCCCACGTATAGACGTCGGTTTTTACTGCCTTGACCGCCATGCTTAATCCTTGGTGACCCGGTTGATTTCTTCGAGGCTGGTGACCCCCTGCATCACTTTGAGCAGCCCCGATGCGCGCAGGTCATTGAAGCCGTCCTTGCGCATCTGCAGATCGATTTCCAGCGAGTTGCCCTCGGCCATGATCAACCGTTGCAGCTCGGGCGTGTTCTTGACCACTTCGTAAACCCCCACGCGCCCTTTGTAGCCGTTATTGCACTGTTCGCAACCGACCGGCTCATAGATCGTGAATGTGCCGATGCGTTCCCGAGGGAAACCTTCCTTGAGCAAGGTTTCCTCGGGAATTTCGATGGCCTTCTTGCAGTGGCTGCACAGCTTGCGCGCCAGCCGCTGGGCAATGATCAGGTGCACGGCGGTGGCGATGTTGAACCCCGGAATGCCCATGTTCTGTAGGCGGATCAGGGTTTCGGCGGCGCTGTTGGTGTGCAGGGTGGAGAGCACCAGGTGCCCGGTCTGGGCGGCCTTGATGGCGATCTCGGCGGTTTCCAGGTCGCGGATCTCGCCGACCATGATCACGTCCGGGTCCTGGCGCAGGAACGAGCGCAGGGCCTGGGCGAAATCCAGCCCCTGGCGCGGATTCACGTTGACCTGGTTGATGCCTTCCATGTTGATCTCCACCGGGTCTTCGGCGGTGGAAATGTTGATGTCCACGGTGTTGAGGATATTCAGCCCGGTGTAGAGCGACACGGTCTTGCCCGAGCCGGTTGGGCCGGTCACCAGGATCAGTCCTTGCGGTTGCTTGAGGGCGGCCATGTACAGGTCTTTCTGGTCCGGTTCGTAGCCCAGGGCATCGATGCCCATTTGTGCGCTGGATGGGTCGAGGATCCGGATCACCACTTTTTCGCCCCAGAGCGTGGGCAGGGTGTTGACCCGGAAATCGATGGACTTGGTTTTCGACAGGCGCATTTTCAGGCGCCCATCCTGGGGTTTGCGCCGCTCGGAAATATCCAGGCTGGCCATGACTTTCAGGCGTGCGGCGATACGGTTGGCCAGTTGGATCGGCGGCCTGGCTACTTCTCGCAGCATGCCGTCGGTGCGCACCCGCACCCGGTAGATCTTTTCATAGGGCTCGAAGTGCAAGTCGGAAGAGCCACCCTTGATTGCGTCCAGCAGCATCTTGTTGACGAAGCGCACCACGGGCGCGTCGTCGGTGTCCTGGCCGGCGATGGAGTCTTGCCTGGTGTCGTCGATCGATTCGATATCCAGGCCGTCGAGGTCGACATCGCCCATGCCTTCCAGGCCGGTGCTGCTGGACTCGAAAAATTTTTCGATGGCGTCGCTGAGCTTGTCGTCCTCCACCAGGATGGCTTCGGTGGTCAGGCCGGTGCTGAACTGGATGTCATTGATGGCCTGGTGATTGGTTGGGTCGGAGATGCCCACGTACAGCTTGTTGCCGCGCCGCCACAGCGGCAGGGCATGATGCTGGCGCACCAGTTTTTCGCTGACCAGGCCGCTTGGTTGGGTTTCTTTGTCCAGGCTGTTGAGGTCCAGCAGGGCGACGCCGAAATGCTCCGAGGCGATCTCCGCGACCTGGCGGCTCTGGACCAGTTTGTTCTGCACCAGATAGCTCACCAAGGGGATGCGACTGCGTTGGGCCTGTTGATACGCCTGTTGCGCACTTTGCTCGGTGAGCAGTTCGGCCAGCACCAATTGCTTGGTCAGGCCGCTGAGGGCGATGTCATTCATGGGAATCCCGGCGGCGAACAGTTCATGACTTATAGCCTAGTCAAGCATCCACGCCAAACCAGCGGGGTGGGGTGACAAAAAACGTCAGATAGTGCGGTTGTTGAGGTAGGACGTCGCCGTCGTGCGGGTTCAATCCCCTTTATTGATGAGGCTTGAGGGTTGGCATGTGAGCTGCAATGGCCCTTTCAGGTCATGAGATTTCGACTCATGCATGGGAGATGTCTATGAATAAGCAGAGTGGCTTTACCTTGATCGAGCTGCTGATCGTCGTGGCGATCATCGGCATCCTGGCGACGTTTGCGTTGCCGCAATATTCGAAGTATCAGGCGCGGGCGAAGGTGACGGTTGGGCTGGCGGAAGCTTCTTCGTTGAAGGTGCCGGTGGAAGACCTCTTGAACAAAGGGACCAGCCCAACGGCTGCCAACACGGGTGTACCGGCGTCGAGCAACAACTGCACGATGTCTGTTTCAGGTGATGCTACTGCAGGGACGGCCACCGTCACTTGCGCCATAAAGGAAGCGCCTTCTTCCATCGTAGGTAAAACGATCACCCTCAGTCGTGCCGGGACAGGTGTCTGGAGCTGCTCTTCCAATGTTGCTGAAGAGTTCTTACCTGCAGGTGGCTGCACAGTCGCGGTTGCTCCTTGATGACCTTATCCACCTGAGGTTTAGCCCGTCACCGCGGCGCGAGATTGCTTGCGCCGTATGGCTTACACAAAGGGCTGCTACGCAGCCCAGCGGGAGCAAGCTCCGTCGCCACAGAAAACCCTCCGCAATTCATAAACTTAGAAAAAGGCCCAAACCCGCAAGTTGCATGTCCAGAATCAACGGTTCATGCATTTTGCATGATTGCGAAAATCTCCGCTTCGCTTAACTCGCTGAATTAAAAGCAATTAATTGATTCCTGAAAACTGGCACAGCCTTCGCACTACTCCTGTTAACCCTGCCGGGATCCACCTCCGGCAGTTTTTGAGAAAAACAGGAGTTACTCGTATGAAGAAGTTCGCTATCACTGCCGCCGCTGCTACCGCATTGACCCTGACCATGGCTAGCGCATTCGCCGAGACCACTCAAGCAACTCAGGCGCCAATGATGCTGGCTGCGGGCGAAGTGACAGAAGCCAAAGAGGACGTTTCCGATACCTGGATCACCACCAAGGTCAAAGCTGACCTGGTCACTGAAAAAGGCATTCCAGGCACTGATATCAAAGTTGAAACCAATAAAGGTGTTGTGTCCCTGTCTTCGATGACCAAAGTCACTGATGCACAAAAAGACACCGCTGTGGCAATCGCCAAGAAAATCAAAGGCGTCAAGGCCGTATCGGCTGACGGCCTGAAAGCCGAGTAAGGCTAAGACTTCTCGCCTGGACTGGGAGAAGGCGCGGCAAGCGGGCCAGGATATACGTTTGCCGTCGCTTTGGAGTTCATGCGAAAGGCCACATGGACGTGGCCATTACAGGCCCCCGGCATTCGTGCCGGGGGCCTGTTCTATTCCAGTGGAAAAAAGTATGTGGGGCAGCCGGGGGGACCGAGTTGCCCTTTTCGCGAGCAGGCTCGCTCCCACATTTAAAATGCATTCTGCCTGAAGAAACCCGGCCCCCTGTGGGAGCGAGCCTGCTCGCGATGGCGGTGATATTTTCAACATCATGCCAACTGAGTGCAGAGACCTATCAGCTCACGGCCCCCGCTTGCTGGTGATCTGCACCAGCCGATTGCCCTCGAAACGCAGGTACTGATACATGCCGCTGTTGGGGCCGTAGGTCCATTCTTCCACCGGGTATTCCTCCCGGCGATTGACACTGCGCTTGTAGCCCAGATCATCCCGCGCCGCTGGCTCCCCGCACTTTTGCAGCACTTCGCTGGAGCGGTCACCGACGCTGATCAACTGGCTGCCGCAACGCAGCGTGTCGGCAGCCGAGGCCTGGCCGGCGGCCAGCACAAGACCCAGGCAGAGCCCGAACCAGGGTTTCATCTTATTCGGCATCCAGATGCATCGGGGTAATCACCCGGCCATCGCTCTCGGCCTGGCCGAGGCTGGCGTCGATGAAATACACGCGGTCATCGGCCAACTGGCCTTTGTCCACCAGGAAGTCCTTGATGCTGCTGGCCCGTTCCTGTCCCAGTTGACGCAAGAGCACGTCGCTGCCGCTCCAGAACTTGATCACGCCTTCACGCAGTTTCTCGATGCGCGCCTTTTTGTCCAATTGCGTCCATTCGGCGGGCGGTTGGGTCTTGAGGCGGGTGCGGTAGATGCCTTCGAGCAGCGGCGCCTTTTCGTCTTCCGGCACCTGTATCAGCGAGGCCTGGGCCGGAACTTTGTCGCCCCGACGCTGCAGCATCTTGTAGTAGTTGTACTGGTATTCGCGTTCCAGGCGCTGGGCGGCGAGCAGCGGGCCGTCGCTGCTTTCGGCGGCGGTGCCTTCGATCTCCAGACGCAGCTCCGGACGTTTGCCAAGGGCCTCGGACAGTTTGAGCAGCGTGCCTTCGTTGTTCTTGCTCAGGTCGCTGGAGCCCGGTGCAAACGCCACGCTGCCCAGGTCTTCCGAGCCGCCGCCGGCCACCAGCCCACCGATAAGCTTGAACGGCGCCTGGGCCGCTCGTACCACCAGGTTGCGCAGGGTCTGCCAGATGATCGGCATGACACTGAATTGCGGGTCGTTGAGATCGCCGGACACCGGTAGTTCGATGGAAATCTTGCCGTCGGAATCCTTCAGCAATGCGACGGCCAATTTGAGTGGCAGGCTCACGGCGTCCGGGCTGTCGACTTTCTCCCCCAGTTGCAGTTGCTCGACCACCACTTTGTTCTCCGCCTGGAGCTTGCCCTGGGTGATCCGGTAATGCAGGTCGAGATTGAGCCGGCCCTTGCGGATGCGATAGCCGGCGAACTTGCCGGAGTAGGGCGTCAGGGTGGTCAGCTCGACCCGTTTGAAACTGGTGGCGATGTCGAGGCTGGCCATCGGGTCGAAGGGGTTGACTGCCCCCTTGATGGTGACAGGCGCGTAACGGTCGACCTTGCCCTTGATGTCCACGCTGGCCGGTTTGGCCTGGCGGCTGTCGATGGTGCCGATCTGGCCATTGAGCTGCTGGATGGCCGTGGCGAAATTGGGCGTCAGGCTGAAGTCGGCGAAGTTGGCCGAACCGTCATTGATGGCAATGCCACCGATGTGGATGCCCAGCGGTTTTTCCTGGGACGCCGGTTTTGCCGCGGCTTTCTTGGTGCCGCTGTCGGCCGGTTGCGGGATCAGCAGGTCATCGATATTGGTGGTGCGGTCGTCGTTGATCATGAACCGCGCGTAAGGCTGGAACAGGTTGACCTTGTCGATGGACAGGCTGTCACCGTGCTGATAACTCAGGCCTTCGAGGACCAGGCTCTGCCACTTGAGGAAGTCGCGGGTCTTGAGCGTGTCGAGGGTGTGCAACTGATCGACCTGGGCGCGGCCGGTGACGGCAAATGCCAGCGGTTCGGTGCTTTTGAGGTCGACCGCCAGATCACTGCCGAGCATCCCGGAGCGCAGCTCCAGGCGAATGAACGGGTTGATGTACGACTGGGCGACGCGCAGGTCGACGTCCTGGGTCTTGACCTTGAGCTTGGCGGTGATCGGGTTCAGGTTGACCTCGCCGTCGGCGAGGATCTTGCCCTGCTTGCCTATCCCGGTGTCCAGCTTGAGGGTAAAGGGCGAGCCGTTGAGGGTGTCGTAGTTCTGCAGGTCGAGGTTCAGCGGGCCGACCTCCAGGGCCACGGCGGGTTGGGCCTGGCGGTCGGCCAGGTGCACCTGGTAGTCGCGCAGTTGCACGTCCTTCAATATCACCTGCCACGGTTTGCTCGGCGGTGCCGGTTCAGCTTTTGGCGAGTCTGCCGCTGCCGGGGCGGATGCCGGTTCAGCCTTGACCTGCGGTTTGGCCGGCTGGCTGGCGAAGAGTTTCTGCCAGTCCAGTTGCCCGTCCGCCTCGCGAGCGGCCCAGGTTTCCAGCTTCTGGCTGCGGATCTTGCCCACGATAACTTGCTGCTTGGCCAGGTCCACCGTGGTTTCGCTCACGTCCAGGCGTTCGAACTTCACCAGTGGACGACCATCGGGGGCCTTGATGGCGAAGGGCGCGACGCTGACCGCGACGTTGTTGAGCAGCAGTTCGGTGCCCTTGGCCAGGTTGAGCTTGTAGTCGGTGCTGAGGTTCAGGACGCCGTTTTCCAACACCAGCGGCACGGCGTCGCGTACGTAGGGCCAAAAGGCTTTCATCTGGCCGTCGGTGACTTTGAGCGTGCCTTGGGAGGCAATCGGCGTGAGGCTGAAATTACCGGTCCAGTCGATCTGCCCGCCGTTGGGACCTATGGCCACCAGGGTCATGTCGGCATTGTCGTCGGGCAGGGTGCTGAGATTCTTCAGCTCGAAATCGAGGGTGTCGTAGAGAAACTCAATAGGCTCGCTGGGGCGCAGGTCCTGGAAATGCACATAACCGCCGGCCAACTTGATTCGGTCGACCCGCAGGGGGAACGGCTTGGCCTCGGGGTCGGCGGGCGTCGGTTCGCTGGCCGGCAGCTTGAACAGACCCAGCAGGTTCAACTGACCGTCCTTGGCGAACATCACTTCGGTCTTGGGCTTGTCCAGCTCGATGTCGACCAGGTGCAGGGCGCCGGACCACAAACTGTCGAGTTGCAAATTGGCGTACAGCCGTTCGAAGCCGACCTGCTCCTTGCCTGGTTCGCCGATATTCAGGCCCCAGAGGCTGACTTCCAGGCTGAAGGGATTGAGTTCAATGCGCTGGATCTGCGCCGGCACCGTCGCAAGGGTGGCCAATTGCTGGTTGGCGATGCGCAAGGCGATGCCCGGCAAAATCAGAAAGCCCAACAGGCTGTAGAGGGCCAGTGCGGTCAACAGAGCGCCGATAGCGCGAATCAATCCTTTGGGCATGTGTGGCTTCATCTTGGTGTGAATTCGGAATGCCTTGGAGTATGGCATGCGTTTCCGGTTCCGAAGCCACTGTGATTTATGAGATTTGTCCGTTTTTCGAGTAAGAATTCTGAGTCGGGCTTAGAGCTGGAGCACCAAAGTCTTGAGCGGTGGCTGCTGGTCCCGGGAGGGGAAATCGCTGCCGGGCGTCAGCACGCTCCACTCGCGTACCGGGCGTCCGGCCTTTTCCGCGCAACGCAACACCTGCTCGCGCCAGTCGTCCATGGGCACCTTTGCCAGGTTGTTGCAGCAGATCAGCACGCCATTGTCGGCGGTGGTGAGCAGCGCCGGTTTCAGCAGGCTTTGGTAGTCGCGCAATAGGTCGACGGTGCCGAACGCACTTTTGGCCCAGGCCGGTGGATCGAGCAGCACCAGGTCGTACTGGCGTTGCTCCAGGCGCACGTAGCTGGGCAGTTTCTGCCCGCGCCGCTGGCTGATGGGCAGGCCGGCCAGTTGGCGGATCGCCGGGAAGTAATCCGACTGCACGAACTCCATCGGCGGCAAATCGGGGTTGAGCAAGCCGTTTTCGCGGCCCACCGCCAGGTTGCCTTCGGCGAAGTCCAGGTTGCACACCTCCCGCGCACCACCGGCCGCGGCGCTCAGGCCGACGCCGCAGGTGTAGGCGAACAGGTTCAACACGCTTTTATTGCGGCTGTGTGCCTTGACCCAGCCCCGGGCGTTGCGCAGGTCGAGAAACAGCAGTGGATCCTGCCCGGCATGGCGACCGCGGACGCGATAATTCAAGCCCCATTCATGCCCGACCAGGTCTTGCAGGGCGGCCTCGTCAGCCTGGTAGACGGTGTCCTGGCGGTCGATGCGTGAATTGCCCCGGGCACGATCGTTGTAGACCAGGAGCGTGTCCAGGCCCAGCCGTTCGTTGACGATGCCGTGCAGTTGCAACAGGTCGTCGCGCTCCAGCGACTGATGGAAGCTCTGCACCAGCAGTTGCGGGCCGTAGCGGTCGATGGTCAGTCCGGGGGCGCCTTCCTGGCTGCCATGGAACAGGCGATAGCAGTCGGTGCCTTGCTGGTGCAGTTGGCCGAGCAGCTCCTGGCGCTGGTCGAGGGCGGCGCGCAGCGCCTGATTCAAGGAAGACATGCCGGGCGCGCCTTAGAGAAATGAGGCGCGGGAGTTTAGCAGTTATGCATACTCGGGTTGGGCATTGCCTACAGATATGAGTCAGGCACCCTCTGTGACGAGGGCCTTTGTGGGAGCAAGGCTTGCCCGCGATGCAGGCGATGCGGTCTTTCAGAAATCGAGGTGCCTGTTTCGCGAGCAAGCTTTGCTCCCACAGTCCAGCGGCGCAAGGACTCGATGCCTCAGGGGGCCGAGTTGTTTGACTCAGCGATTGAGGCGTTTGTCGATCAACCCCTCCACCACACTTGGATCGGCCAGGGTCGAGGTATCACCGAGGCTGTCGAGTTCGTTGCAGGCGATCTTGCGCAGGATGCGCCGCATGATCTTGCCCGAACGGGTCTTGGGCAACGCCGGCGCCCACTGGATCAGTTCCGGTTTGGCGAAGCTGCCGATTTCCTTGCTGACGTGGGCCAGCAGTTCCTTCTTCAGCTCGTCATTGGCCTCCACACCGTTCATCGGCGTGACAAAGGCATAGATGCCCTGGCCCTTGAGGTCGTGGGGGTAACCGACGACCGCCGCTTCGGCAATGTTGTCGTGCAGCACCAGGGCGCTTTCGATTTCGGCGGTGCCGATGCGATGCCCGGAGACGTTGATCACATCGTCGATGCGCCCGGTGATCCAGTAGTCGCCATCTTCGTCGCGGCGCGCGCCGTCGCCGGTGAAATAATAGCCGGGGTAGGGTTTGAAGTAGGTGTCGACCATGCGTTGATGATCGCCGTAGACGCTGCGAATCTGCCCGGGCCAACTGGATTTGATCGCCAGTACGCCGCTGCCGGCGCCGCTGATTTCCTTGCCCACTTCATCCAGCAAGACCGGTTGCACGCCGAACATCGGCCGGGTGGCGCAGCCTGGCTTGAGCCGTGGGGCACTCACCAACGGGCTGAGCATGATGCCGCCGGTTTCGGTCTGCCACCAGGTATCGACAATCGGGCAGCGCTGTTCGCCTACGGTGTTGAAATACCATTCCCACGCCTCCGGGTTGATCGGCTCACCAACGGTGCCGAGCAATCGCAGGCTTTTGCGGGACGTTTCCTGCAACGGTCCGGCACCTTCGCGCATCAGCGCGCGCAGGGCGGTCGGTGCAGTGTAGAAGATGTTGACCTGATGCTTGTCGATCACCTGCCAGAAGCGCGAACTGCTCGGGTAGCTCGGCACGCCCTCGAAGATCAGTGTGGTGGCGCCATTGGCCAGCGGGCCATAGACGATGTAGCTATGGCCGGTGACCCAGCCGACATCGGCGGTGCACCAGAACACTTCGTTGTCGCGGTAATCGAGCACGTACTTGAACGTCATCGCCGCTTGCAGCAGATAGCCGCCCGTGGTGTGCAGCACGCCCTTGGGTTTGCCGGTACTGCCGGAGGTGTAGAGGATGAACAACGGATCTTCGGCGTCCATCGGTTCGGGTGGGCAGTCGTCGCTCATCTCGTGCATGGCCTGGTGGTACCACAGGTCACGGCCCTCAACCCAGCCCACCTCACCCTGGGTGCGCTCGACCACCAGCACGGTGCTGACGTTCGGGCAACTTTCCAAGGCCTTGTCGACGTTACGCTTGAGCGGTACGAAGCGCCCGCCGCGCACACCTTCGTCCGCCGTGATCACGGTGCGGCAATCGGCGTCGAGAATCCGGTCGCGCAGCGAGTCCGGTGAGAAACCGCCGAACACCACCGAATGCACGGCGCCGATACGGGTACAGGCGAGCATGGCGTAGGCGGCCTCGGGGATCATCGGCATGTAGATGCAGACCCGGTCGCCTTTCTTCACGCCACGGCTTTTCAGCACGTTGGCCAGGCGGCACACATGGTTGTGAAGTTTTTTGTAGGTTATTTCTGCCGATTCGGCGGGGTCGTCGCCTTCCCAGATGATTGCCGTCTGGTCGCCGCGCGTTTGCAGGTGACGGTCGATGCAATTGGTGCTGACGTTCAGCTTGCCACCGGCGAACCAGGTCGCGTCGCCGTTCTTGAGGTCATAGCGCTGGACGGTTTGCCAGGGCGTCATCCAGTCGAGAAAGCGCGTGGCCTGCTCGGCCCAGAAGGCGCTGGGGTGTTCGATGGATTCTTTGTAGAGCCGCTTGTACTCGTCCTGACTCAGTTGCGCAGCCCGGCGGACGGCATCGGCTTGGGGGTACTGGCTGATATCGAACATGACGGTTCCTTATTCTTGTTTTGCGACAAGAGGGGAGCTGCACGACCCTCGTAGGAGCTGCCGAAGGCTGCGATCTTTTTTCTCAATGCCACTTGAGTGCCAAGTGAAAGATCAAGATCAAAAGATCGCAGCCTTCGGCAGCTCCTACAGTACCGTGTACTCCACGGTTTGCGGGCGACCCGAGCCGAAGGAACTGTCCTGAACGAAAGCTGACAGGGCGGGTGAGCCGCCCTGTCAGACTATCACCCGCGGTGACGACCGCGGAAGTAGTTGATCAAGCCCTGGGTCGAAGCATCTTCGGCTAGGCTTTCTTCACTGCCCACCAGGCGGTTGTAGACGCCCTTGCCCAGTTCCTTGCCCAGCTCCACGCCCCATTGGTCGAAGGCGTTGATGCCCCAGACCACGCTCTGCACGAACACCTTGTGTTCATACAGCGCCACCAGCGCGCCGAGGCGACGTGGGCTGATGCGTTCGACCACCAGGGTGTTGCTCGGACGGTTGCCCGGGATCACCTTGTGGGAGGCCAGTTTCTGCACCTCTTCTTCGCTGGCGCCCTTGTCCCGCAGCTCGGCTTCGGCTTCGGCGCGGGTCTTGCCGAGCATCAGTGCCTGGCTCTGGGACAGGCAGTTGGCGTACAGCCACTGGTGATGATCGGAAACCGGGTTGAAGCTGACGATCGGCACGATGAAGTCGGCCGGGATCAACTGGGTGCCTTGGTGCAACAATTGGTGGTAAGCGTGCTGACCGTTGCAGCCGACGCCGCCCCAGATCACCGGGCCCGTGTCGGTCGACACCGGTGTACCGTCCTGGCGCACGCTCTTGCCATTGGATTCCATGTCCAATTGCTGCAAGTGCTTGGTGATGTTACGCAGGTAGTGGTCGTACGGCAGGATCGCATGGCTCTGCGCGCCCCAGAAGTTGCCGTACCACACGCCCAGCAGTGCCAGCAGCACCGGCATGTTCTGTTCGAACGGGGCGCTCTGGAAATGCTGGTCCATGGAATAGGCCCCGGAGAGCAATTCCTTGAAGTTCGACATGCCGATGGCCAGGGCGATCGGCAGGCCGATGGCCGACCACAGCGAGTAACGCCCGCCGACCCAGTCCCACATCGGGAAGATGTTTTCTTCGCGGATGCCGAAGGCCACGGCGGCGGCGTTGTTGCTCGACACGGCGATGAAGTGGCGATACAGCTCCGCTTCGGAGCCACCCTGGGCCAGGTACCAGGCGCGGGCGGCCTGGGCGTTCTTCAGGGTTTCGAGGGTGTTGAAGGATTTCGACGAGACGATGAACAGCGTGGTCTCTGCGCGCAGCTTCATGGTCAGTTCATGGAACTCACTGCCGTCGATGTTCGCCAGGTAGTGGCAGCGAACGCCTTTTTGCGCGTAGGACAACAACGCTTCGGACACCAGCTCCGGGCCGAGGAAAGAACCACCGATGCCGATGTTCACCACGTCGGTGATGGGTTTTTCGGTGTAGCCGCGCCACAGGCCGTCGTGAATGCGGCCCACCAGGTCGGTGATCTGGTTCAGCACTTTATGCACGTCCGGCATCACGTTGACGCCGTTGACCAGCAGCTTGTCGCCCACCGGCCGACGCAGGGCGGTGTGCAGGGCAGGGCGGTTTTCCGAGGCGTTGACGATTTCGCCTTCGAACAGCGACTTGATCGCGCCCTTGAGGTCGACTTCGTTGGCCAGGCCCACCAGCAGATCGCGGGTCTGGGCGTTGATCAGGTTTTTCGAGTAGTCGAGAAACAGGCCGCAGCTCGACAGGGTGAATTGAGTAAAACGCTGCGGATCGGCATTGAACGCTTCGCGCATGCTGAAATCCTGCATGGCTTTGCGGTGGTCATTCAGCGCTTGCCAGGCTGGCAGAGCGGTCACGTCATGAGGGGTTCGGTAATACGCCATCGCTGCGGGTTTCCTTTTTACTTGAACGACCTTTTGTACACTAAAAATTCCGGCGCGGCTCGAGGTGGGCGTCCGGACACTGCATCGACACGATCGCCGGACGCAGGGCGGATACAGTAAACCTCGCGTTGCGATCTGTCTTGACTTTGTCTGACCGGTTCCCGGTACTTTTTTATACAACAGGCGGCGGGAATGGTTCGCTGTGGGAGCAAAGTTTGCTCGCGATTGCAATGGACCAGTTGCATGGATGTCGCCTGACACACTGCTATCGCGAGCAAGCTTTGCTCCCACAGGTTTGTACACAGATATCGTTCGGGTTCGATCAGGCGAGCTGTACCGGAATCGCATTGCTGGTGTGGCTCAGTTCATTGCCTGGCGCCATGTACAGCATGCGGGGCTTGAAGTTGACCAGCTCGGCTTCGCTGTAGTGGGCGTAGGCGCAAATGATGACACGGTCACCGACCTTGGCCTTGTGCGCTGCGGCACCGTTCACCGAGATCATCCGCGAACCTTCCTCGCCACGGATGGCGTAGGTGGTGAAGCGTTCGCCGTTGTCGACATTGTAGATCTGGATCTGTTCGTATTCACGGATCCCCGACAGATCCAGCCACTCACCATCGATGGCGCAGGAGCCTTCGTAATCGAGCACTGCGTGAGTGACTTCGGCGCGATGCAGCTTGGCCTTGAGCATGATGGCGTGCATGAATGTTTCCTCTGGTCGGGTCCGAACGGCGGGCAGTCTGCCTGAAGGCTGGTGGGGCGGCAATACGCGAGGGATTTGCAAGTGCAGTCTGTATGTGGGAGCAAAGCTTGCTCGCGATGACGTGGTCAAATTCGACACGTATGTCGAATATCAGACCGCTATCGCGAGCAAGCTTTGCTCCCACAAGGCCCATCCCCAGATTGGGACGGGTGTGGGTTCAGGCGGGGCTATCGAGGTCCAGGTGCAGGTTGTCGATCAGGCGCGTGGTACCGAGGAAGGCCGCCACCAGGATCACCAGGTCACGGTCCTCGCTCAATGCCGGACGCAAGGTCTTGGCGTGACGGATTTCCAGGTAATCGGGACGCAGGCCGGCAGCTTCAAGTTGCTTGAGCTGCTCATCGATCAGCGCCGGGAAATCTCGTCGACCCTGTTTGATGGCCTCGGCGATCTGGCTCAGGACGCGATAGACCACGGGCGCGACGGCACGTTGATCCGGGCTGAGGAAGCCGTTGCGCGAGGACAACGCCAGGCCGTCCTCGGCGCGAACGGTCGGCTCGCCGATGATCTGGATCGGCATGTTCAGGTCATGGACCAGTGCGCGAATCACCGCCAGTTGCTGGAAGTCTTTCTGGCCAAACACCGCCAGGTCAGGCTGGACCATGTTGAACAGTTTGCTGACCACCGTCGCCACGCCCTCGAAATGCCCTGGACGGCTGGCGCCGCACAAGCCTTCGGACAATTGCGGGACGCTGACCCGGGTCTGTCCGGCCATGCCGTCGGGGTACATCTCTTCGACGCTGGGCGCGAACAGCAGATGGCAGCCGGCCTGGAGCAGTCTCTCTTGGTCGGCCGCCAGGGTGCGGGGGTATTTGTCCAGGTCTTCGCCGGCACCGAATTGCAGTGGGTTGACGAAAATGCTCGCCACCACGAAGTCGGCCCGTTGCGCGGCCTTGGTGACCAGCGCCACGTGGCCGCTGTGCAGGTTGCCCATGGTCGGCACGAAGGCGATACGTTTGCCTTCGCCGCGGGCACGGGCCACGGCGGCCCGCAGTTCGCGTACGGTTTTGACGGTGTTCATGCAGAAAACCCGTGCTCGACGCCAGGGAAGGTTACGGCCTTGACTTCGGCGACGTAGGCACTCAGGGCGCCCTGGATGGACGTTTGCCCAGCCATGAAGTCCTTCACGAACTTGGGCACGCGACCGGTGATCGACAGCCCGAGCATGTCGTGCAGCACCAGTACCTGGCCATCGGTGGCGTGGCCGGCGCCGATCCCAATCACCGGGATCTTCACCGCCTGGGTGATTTCTTCCGCCAACTCGCTGGGCACGCATTCGAGCAGCAACATCGCCGCGCCAGCCTGCTCCAGTGCAATCGCATCGGCGCGCATCTGCCGCGCCTGGTTCTCATTGCGGCCCTGGACCTTGTAGCCACCGAGGATGTTCACCGCTTGTGGGGTCAGGCCCAGGTGCGCGCACACCGGGATACCCCGCTCGGCCAGCAGCCGAATCGAATCGGCCAGCCATAACGCGCCCTCGACCTTGACCATGTGGGCACCGGCCTGCATCAGCATGGCGCTGTTGGTCATGGTTTGTTCAAGGGTGGCGTAGGCCATGAAAGGCAGGTCGGCGAGAATCAGTGCATCGGTGTTACCGCGTTTGACGGCGGCCACATGGTAGGCCATCTCGGCGGTGGTCACCGGCAGCGTGCTGTCGTGACCTTGCAGCACCATGCCGAGGGAATCGCCCACCAGCAACACTTCGACACCGGCCTCATTGCAGGCGTGGGCGAAAGTTGCGTCATAGCAGGTCAGCATGGCGATTTTCTCACCTTTTTGCTTGAGACCTTGCAGCGTGGTCAGGGTAATAGCTGGCATGAAAAAGTCCTCATTAGGCGCTCTTGAGCTACTGCGAGTAACGCGCATGAATCGTCATCTATACAGGCGCACCCTCTATGTGTGGTGCTTGTAAGGCCTGGATTGCGCCCTTTAAACGCCGCGTTGGCGGCATCGGGACGCCTATAGTCGTGAGGAGCACTCGGGAAGTCAATTGGATGTGTTACCGCCGGGTGTTACCGGGGTTACTGATGCGTTTCAGCGTAGAGACGTGTCCCCGGAATGACGGTCCAGTACCGCATCCTGTGGGAGCAAAGCTTGCTCGCGATGGCGGTGGATCAGACGGCATGGATGTTCACTGGCCCACCGCAATCGCGAGCAAGCTTTGCTCCCACAAGAGGAACTGCTTCAGTTCGGCGGCAAGCGTTCCAGGCCAACGAATGGGCACGCCGCGAGCAGATCCTTGAGTGAGCGCCCATCGGCCAGGCGCAGGTCGGCGGGCGCCAACTCGGCCAGTGGGTACAGCACAAAGGCCCGGGCTTGCATGTGGTAGTGGGGGACCTTGAGGCGAGGCTCGTCGATCAGGCGATCGCCGAACAGCAGGATGTCCAGATCCAGGGTGCGCGGGCCCCAGCGTTCCAGGCGTTCGCGACCCTGTCCGGTTTCGATGCCTTGCAGCGCATCGAGCAGGTCCAGCGGTGCCAGGTGGCTGTCCAGCGCCGCCACCGCGTTGGTGTAGCGCGGTTGGCCGGGCAGCAGGGAATCACTTTGATAAAACGCCGAGACCCCCACCAGTTGGGTGTCGGGCAATTGCGCCAGCGCCTGAACGGCACTGCGCAATTGTTCGGCGGGTTCGGCCAGGTTGCTGCCCATGCCGATGTAGATGCGTTCCATCGATTACTCGCCTGATGCGCTCGGTACACCGGCACGCTTGCGCTTGGCTCCGCTGCTGCGACGGCGCTTGCGCGGGCCGCTGGCGCCGTCGTCCTTGCCGCTGAGCTCACGAATCATGTCGCGGCGCTCGCTGTCGTTGGCGTCCTGGTAATCGGTCCACCATTCGCCCAGGCCATCGGTTTGCTCGCCCGCGCTTTCACGCAGCAGCAGGAAGTCGTAGCCAGCACGGAAGCGCGGGTTGTCCAGCAGCAGGTCGGCACGTTTGCCGCTGCGCCGTGGCAGGCGTTCCTGCATGTCCCAGATCTCGCGGATCGGCATCGTGAAGCGTTTTGGAATGGCGATGCGCTGGCACTGTTCGGCGATCAGCTCGTGGGCAGCTTCCTGCATCGCCGGGATTGGCGGCATGCCACGCTCTTGCAAGCGCAGCACCCGGGCCGGCAGGGCAGGCCAGAGCAGCGCGGCGAACAGGAACGCAGGCGTCACCGGCTTGTTCTGCTTGATGCGCAGGTCGGTGTTGATCAGTGCTTCGCTGATCAAGGTGTGGGTGTAGGTCGGGTTGTGCTCCAGTGCCTCGGCACTGGCGGGGAACAGCGGATCGAACAACTGCAGGTCCACCAGCATCTCGAAGGTATCTGCCGCGTTGCCCGACAGGAACAGCTTGAGCACTTCCTCGAACAGGCGCGCCGAAGGGATTTCCCGCAGCATCGGCGCCAGTTCGCGAATCGGCAAGGCGCTGTGTTTTTCGATGCCGAAATCCAGCTTGGCGGCGAAACGCACGGCCCGCAGCATCCGCACCGGGTCTTCCTGGTAGCGTTGCTTGGGGTCGCCAATCAGGCGGATCAGGCGATTGCGAATGTCGTGTACGCCATTGGCGTAATCGAGGATGCGCTCGCTGACCGGATCGTAATACAGGGCGTTGATGGTGAAGTCGCGGCGTTGCGCATCTTCTTCCAGCGTGCCGTAGACGTTATCGCGCAGGATGCGCCCGCTCTCGTTGCGGGAAGACTGGTTGCTGTCTTCTTCTTCATCGTTTTGCGGATGATTGGCGCGGAAGGTCGCCACTTCGATGATTTCGCGGCCGAAGTGAATGTGGACCAGCTTGAAGCGCCGGCCAATGATCCGCGCATTGCGAAATTCGGCCCGTATCTGTTCCGGCGTGGCGCTGGTGGCGACGTCGAAATCCTTGGGGGTGATGTTGAGCAGCATGTCGCGCACGCAACCACCGACCAGGTAAGCCTGGTAACCGGCGTTCTGCAAACGTTCGACGATGTTCACCGCATAACGGCTGAACTGGGCCTTTTGCAGTGAATGCTGGCCGCTGTTGAGCACTTCAGGCGTGCTGCGAATGTGTTGCGTACGACGCAAGGGAGAACGGAATGACTGGAACAGCTTCTTCAGCATGGGATGCACTGTTTGAAGGAATATTCGGCCAAAAACGAAGAATGACCGCATGATGGGCCGAGATTCTAGCATTTAGTCGAGGGATGGTGTAGGACGGAGCAGTTTAGAGCTGCAAGCTTCAGCGACAAGCCTTGTAGGCTGCGGGGAGGCGGAACGACAGAAACCACAAGGGGAGCCGAAGCTCCCCCAGAATTAGTTACGTGCTCTATTTTTATTATTGGTTTCGGGCTTCTTGTTTTTGTTGAGTGCCCGCGTCACGAGGTTTTCCCTTCGTGACCCTCCCAATCGGGAGCCAAGAGCAAACGGATTGCTTTGATCGCTGTGTTGCAGTGATCTATCGATCCAACCAGTTCAGGCACCTGTCTTGAGACAGTTTTTATTGTTCTCGGCCTGGTTGTGGGGCAAGCCCCAAATACAACGCCTCTCCAAAAGAATCAGTTAGCTGCGCCTCTCGCCGTCTTGTTTTTATTGTGCGTGAGTCGATTCGTCTTATTTTTATTGTCTTTTGCATTGCTTGTTATTGTTCTTGTACCAAAGCTATAGCAGGGTGCGTGCCAACTTTTGCGAGGCCCAGCGAAACCGGGGGTTCTAGGGTTATAACCATTTTTTCGGGGCGAAAAAAAGCCGGGATTTCGTTACCGTAAACCCCGGCTTCTGTTACGTGAAAAAGCTGAGGTAACAGTTTTTTCACATTCAGCGGTGTTACCCCCACACCTCAGCTTTCGCTGGTCGCTCCGGTCTTGCGCCGTGGAATTCCCAGGCGCTGGCGACGTTCCCACAGGCACTTGCGGCTTACGCCCAGTTTGCGTGCCAGTTCGGTCTCGGTCATGTGGTCCTGGTGCTCCAGGACGAAATGCTGGAAGTAATCCTCCAGGGACAGGTCTTCGGTGGGTTCGTGGCTGGTGTTGTTGGCAGCGCCGCCCTGTTGCGGGGCCAGGCCGATGAACTCTTCGTCGTCCAGGTCACTCAGTTCGATGTCGATGCCCAGCAGGTCGGCCGAGATTTCCGGGCTCTCGCACAGGATCACCGCCCGCTCGACCGCGTTTTCCAGCTCGCGAACGTTACCCGGCCAGGCGTAATGACGAATGGCCTGTTCGGCGTCCGGGGCGAACTTGAGGTCGGTGCGGTTGACCCGCGCGCTCTGGCGAGCCAGGAATGCCTGGGCGATTTCATTGACGTCCGCGCCACGCTCGCGCAGGGCTGGCAGCTTCAAGGCGATCACATGCAAGCGGTAATACAAGTCTTCGCGGAACTGGCCGATCTTCGCCAGGCTCTTGAGGTCACGGTGGGTGGCCGCGATCAGGCGGACGTCGACCTTTTGCGACTGCACCGAGCCGACCCGGCGGATTTCGCCTTCCTGAAGCACCCGCAGCAACCGCGCCTGGGCTTCCAGCGGCAGTTCGCCGATTTCATCGAGGAACAGCGTGCCGCCGTCCGCCGCTTCCACCAACCCGGCGCGCCCGGCGCTGGCGCCGGTGAACGCACCTTTCTCGTGACCGAACAGTTCGGACTCGATCAGGCTTTCCGGGATCGCCGCGCAGTTCACCGAGATCATCGGCGCCTTGGCCCGGCGTGACAGATTGTGCAGGGCGCGGGCTACCAGCTCCTTGCCGGTACCGGACTCGCCCTGGACCAGGACATTGGAGTCGGTCGGTGCCACCTTGCGGATCTTGCTGTACAGGTCCTGCATGGGCGGGCAGGAACCGATGATGCCAATTTCGCCATTATTGTTGCTGGCGCCGGCTTTCGCCGAGGCACTGGCCTTGCCAGCGGGTTCCGCCGGGTTACTGGTCGCCGCCTGTCGGTCACGCAGGATGCGGGCCACGGCCTGGAGCATCTCATCGTGGTCGAACGGTTTGGCGATGTAGTCCACCGCACCCATTTTCATGGAGTCGACCGCCGAGCGCAGGCTGGCGTAACTGGTCATGATCAGCACGGGTGTGCCCTGGCCGAGCTTGATCAGCTCGGTACCCGGGGCGCCAGGCAGGCGCAGGTCGCTGACGATCAGGTCAAACGTGGGAATGCTGAAACGTTCTTGTGCTTCCTGCACTGAACCGGCTTCGCTGACCTGGTACTGGTTGCGTTCCAGCAGGCGGCGCAAGGCGGAGCGGATAATTGTTTCGTCTTCGACGATCAAAATGTGCGGCATTGATTCGATTCTCTCGACGGTCTCAGTTCACAGCGGACGTCGCTTCGACATGACGCGGCAAGGTCACCCGGATACGGGTGCCGCGTTGGCTTTGTACATCGGCCGGGCTGTCGATGGTGATTTGTCCATAATGCTCTTCAACGATGGAATAGACCAGTGCGAGGCCCAGACCGGTGCCTTCGCCAGGATCCTTGGTGGTGAAGAAAGGTTCGAACAATCGGTCCATGATGTTCTGTGGGATACCGCTGCCTTCGTCTTCGACGATCAGGTCGACCGTGTGTTCGAAGGCCTCACTCTTGACCCGCACCGCGCTGCCGGCCGGTGAGGCGTCCCGCGCGTTGGATAGCAGGTTGATCAACACCTGGGCGAGCCGCTGGGGGTCGCCATCGACCCAATGGTCCGGATCGCACAGGTTGAAGAATTGCACTTCGAAATTGCGCCGGTTGAGCGCCAGCAGACCAATGGCATCCTGGGCCACTTCGGCCAGACAGACGGGCTCGTCATTGTGCTGGTGACCGCCGGCATGGGCGAAGCTCATCAGCGACTGGACGATGCGCGACACGCGCTTGGTCTGTTCGAGGATCTGGCCGCTGATTTCCGTCAGCTCGCCGTCGTCCTCGCGTTCCTCGCGCAGGTTCTGCGCCAGGCAGGCGATGCCGGTGATCGGGTTGCCGATTTCGTGGGCCACCCCGGCGGCCAAGCGGCCGATGCTTGCCAGTCGTTCGGAGTGGACCAGCTTGTCTTCGAGCATCTGGGTGTCGGTCAGGTCTTCGACCAGTAGCACGAGGCCGCTGTTACCCGGCGCCAAGGGCTCGTCGATCGCCGCCTTGTGCAGGTTCAGCCAACGGGTCTGGCCGTCGAGGGCCAGGTGCTGTTTGTGCAGGTGCTCGTCCGGCAGGTCGATGAAACCCTGCAACAAGCCTTTCCACGGCTCGCCCAGGGTGCTCAGGCGGGAACCGACCACGCGCTGGGCCGCGATCCCGGTGAGCTCTTCCATGGCCTTGTTCCACATCAGGATTTCCTGATCCTTGGCCAGGGAGCACACGCCCATCGGTAGTTCCTGCAAGGTCTGGCGGTGATAACGGCGCAAGGCGTCCAGTTCGGCGGCAAGGCCGGTGAGGCGCGAGTGGTAGTCCTCGAGGCGGCTTTCGATGAAGTGGATATCTTCGGTGACGTAGTTCTCGCCGCCGGCCTTGTAGGGCAGGAACGTCTCGACCATGTCCTGGGCCACGCTGGGGCCCATCAGGCCGGACAGGTTGGCTTCGATCCGGTCCCGCAGGCGACGCAGAGCATACGGGCGACGTTCATCGAAGGGCAGGTAGAGGTCGCGCAGGGCCTGTTCGACTTCCTTTTGCGCGGCCTTGGCGCCCAGGGGCTTGGCCAGTTGCGTGGCGAATTCCTGGGGCGAGGCGGCGTGCAGTTCGCGACGCTGCGGGCGGCGGACATTGTCCACCGCGCAAGCTTCGGCGGCGCTGGCCTCTTCGCTGCTGGCGTTGGTGAACAGCGAGATCAGGGTGAACATCAGCACGTTCGCCGCCAGGGAGGCGATGGCCGCCATATGCCAACTGGTGTCGTCGAGCACGTAGATCATGTTCAGCAGCGGAATATAGAAGCCCTGCAGGTTGCCCATCAGCGGCAACAGCATCGCGACCAGCCACACCAGGATCCCTGCCAGCAGGCCGGCGATGAAGCCGCGGCGGTTGGCGGTCGGCCAATACAGCACCGACAGTACGCCGGGCAGGAACTGCAAGGTGGCAACGAAGGCGACGATGCCCAGGTTGGCCAGGTCCTGTCCCTCACCCAGCATCAGGTAGAAACCGTAGCCGGCCATGATGATCGCGACGATCAGCGCCCGCCGTGTCCATTTCAGCCAGCGGTAGATATTGCCTTCGGCCGGTGGCTGGTAAAGCGGCAGCACCAGGTGATTGAGGGCCATGCCCGACAATGCCAGCGTGGTGACGATGATCAAGCCGCTGGCCGCCGACAGGCCGCCGACATACGCCAGCAACGCCAGGGCCTTGCTGTTGGCGGCGATGCCGATGCCCAGGGTGAAATATTCCGGATTGGTACTGGCGCCCAGCTTCAAGCCGGCCCAGAGAATCAGCGGTACCGCCAGGCTCATCAGCAGCAGGAACAGCGGCAGGCCCCAACTGGCGCTTACCAGCGAGCGCGGGTTGAGGTTTTCGGTAAACGTCATGTGGTACATGTGCGGCATCACGATGGCCGATGCGAAGAACACCAGCAACAGCGTGCGCCATGGGCCTTCCTGCAAAGGTGTGTGCAGGGCGGCGAGGGCGGTCTGGTTCTGCAACAACCAGAGCTCAAGCTGTTGCGGGCCATCGAACACGCCGTACAAGGCATAGAGACCGACGCCGCCGATGGCGATCAGCTTGATCACCGATTCGAAAGCGATGGCGAACACCAGGCCTTCGTGCTTTTCCCGCGTGGCAATGTGCCGGGAGCCGAAGAAAATCGTGAACAGGATGATCAGTACGCAGAAGCTCAGCGCCACCCGGTGCTGCACCGGCTCGCGGGTCAGGATGCTGATGGAGTCGGCCACGGCCTGGATCTGCAGGGCCAGCAACGGCAGCACCCCGACCAGCATGAAGATCGTGGTCAGCGCGCCGGCCCAGGTGCTGCGAAAACGAAAGGCGAACAGGTCGGCCAGCGACGACAGTTGGTAGGTGCGGGTGATTTTCAGGATCGGGTAGAGCAACACCGGCGCCAGCAGGAACGCCCCTGACACCCCCAGGTAACTGGAGAGGAAGCCATAGCCATACTGGTAGGCCAGCCCGACCGTGCCATAGAACGCCCATGCACTGGCATAGACACCCAGCGACAGGGTGTAGGTCAGCGGGTGGCGGATGATCGCCCGGGGGATCATGCCTCGTTCGCTGATCCAGGCTACGCCGAACAGCACGGCCAGGTAGGCGGCGCTGATCAGGATCATCTGGGTCAGGCTAAAGCTCATCGGCATCTTTTTGGCTCTGCAGGATGAAGGTCACGACAATCAGGATCAGCCAGAGCAGATACGGCCGATACCAGGCACCCGTGGCATCGATCCACCAATCCATGATGGCCGGGGAGAACAGATAAATCCCCACTACCAGGAGCAGGACCAAGCGATAGATATACATCCCGGCCTCTCTAATTTATGCGCGTGCCCAAAAAACGTGCGGCGATGGTAACGGATGGGCGCCAAGCTGCAAGGGCCGTCAACGTATTTGCGCTTCGGGCAGGCTCAGTGTGCGCGGGATCTTGCCCGCGTCCCAGTGGCGAATGCCCCAAGCCAGCAGTTCCCGTGGGCTGGCATCGACCAGTTCGAGGCCCGGTTGCTGGCCCAGCGCGCGCAACGCCCGTAACAGCAATGGCGTGGCCTGATCGGCCGCCAGGGGCGGTGAGCGGTAGGATTTACCGAGCTTGTGCCCGTCGGGCTGGGTGATCAGCGGTACGTGCAGGTAACGCGGTTGCGGCAACCCGAGCAATTCTTGCAGGTAGAGCTGGCGCGGCGTGGAGTCCAGCAGGTCGGCGCCGCGCACGATATCGGTCACCCCTTGCCAGGCGTCGTCCAGGACCACGGCCAATTGATAGGCGTAGAGCCCGTCACGGCGGCGGATCACGAAGTCACCGACCTCACGGCCCAGGTGCTGGCGGAACTCGCCCTGGACCCGGTCGGTGAAGTGGTACTCAAGCTCGGGGACGCGCAGGCGGATGGCGGCGTTCTCGGTGCTGTGCCCGGCGTTGCGGCATAGCCCCGGATAAATGCCCTGGTACGCTTCCAATTGCTTGCGCGAACAGGTGCAGGCGTAGGCCAGGCCCTGGCTGAGCAGCCGGTTGATGACCTGATCGTAGGCGTCATGGCGCTCGCTCTGGCGAACCATCTCGCCGTCCCATTCGAACCCGTAGCTTTCCAGTGCCTTGAGAATCGCCGCTTGCGCGCCCGGTTCCTCCCGGGGCGGGTCGAGGTCTTCCATGCGCAGCAACCAACGCCCACCCACGGCGCGGGCATCCAGGTACGACGCCAGTGCGGCGACCAGTGAGCCGAAGTGCAAGTGGCCGCTGGGGGTGGGGGCGAAGCGGCCGATGTAGGGGGCGGTGGCAGTCATAGGGCGAATGTTACTGAGTCTGAGCGGTAGGAATACAAATCTTGATGCCGAAGCATATCCCCTTGTGGGAGCGAGCAAGCTCGCTCCCACAGGGATATTGAAAGTATCGGAAACAAAAAACGGAGCGTATGAACGCTCCGTTTCGGTGACAGCCCCGGCGATTACTTGCCGACCTGTTTTTCCTTGATTTCCGCCAGGGTCTTGCAGTCGATACACAGATCGGCCGTCGGGCGGGCTTCCAGGCGGCGAATGCCGATCTCGATGCCGCAGGACTCGCACCAACCGTATTCTTCGTCTTCGATCAGTTGCAGGGTCTTGTCGATTTTCTTGATGAGCTTGCGCTCGCGATCACGGGCGCGCAGTTCGAGGCTGAACTCTTCTTCCTGACTGGCACGGTCGGCCGGGTCGGGGAAGTTGGCCGCTTCGTCTTTCATGTGATCCACGGTGCGGTCGACTTCCTGCATCAAGTCCTGTTTCCACTTGTTCAGGATCTTGGTGAAGTGCGCGCGCATGGGGGCGCCCATGTACTCTTCGCCAGCTTGCGGGACGTAAGGCTCAAACCCGCTGAGCGACTGATTTTGATTTTGCTTTGCTTGGGTGGGCATGAATGGACCGCCTCTACTCTTGTAATCCACTACGCAGGATTGCTCCATCACCGACACCTGCCGGCCCTGCGGCTGCAAGCGGGCGAACTTACCAGATCAAATCGGGCCGCGCTACTCCCGGTTGTCGAGCCTGCGGCGGCCGGGGCCTGTAAAACGTGGCGGGGTTCGCTTCGGTGAGGATGTAAACCTGCTCAATGCTTGATTCTAGTCAAGCCTGGGCCAATCGCGGGAGTCATTTCCTGCAATCCACGGGCTCAGACCGCTTGCGGTTCGCCCGTGTTCCCGCAGTTGTTTCTGACTTGGCTGGAGAGTTGGGTAGAATCGGTTCTTTTTTCCCCTGAAGGAAGGCCAATGGCTCAGCCCTACAGTGCGCGCAGCCGCGCCATCGAACCTTTCCATGTGATGGCGTTGCTGGCCCGTGCCAACGAACTGCAAGCCGCCGGGCATGACGTCATCCACCTGGAGATCGGCGAACCGGATTTCACTACCGCCGAGCCAATCATCCAGGCCGGCCAGGCCGCGCTGGCGGCGGGCAAGACCCGTTACACCGCGGCCCGTGGCATCCCCGAGCTGCGCGAGGCCATCGCCGGTTTCTACGGCCAGCGCTATGGGGTGGAGATTGACCCCAGGCGCATCCTCGTGACCCCGGGCGGGTCCGGCGCGTTGTTGCTGGCCAGCGCCTTGCTGGTGGACCCAGGCAAGCATTGGCTGCTGGCCGACCCCGGTTATCCGTGCAACCGTCATTTCCTGCGCCTGGTCGAAGGGGCGGCGCAATTGGTGCCAGTGGGGCCCGAGGTGCGTTACCAATTGACGCCAGACTTGGTGAGCCGCCATTGGGACCAGGACAGCGTCGGTGCGTTGGTGGCCTCGCCGGCCAACCCGACCGGGACGATTCTCACCCGGGACGAGCTGGCGGGGTTGTCCAAGGCCATCAAGGGCCACAACGGCCATCTGGTGGTGGACGAGATCTATCACGGCCTGACCTACGGCACCGACGCCGCCAGCGTGCTGGAAGTCGACGACGATGCCTTTGTCCTTAACAGTTTTTCCAAGTATTTCGGCATGACCGGCTGGCGACTTGGCTGGCTGGTGGCCCCTTCGGCGGCTGTCGGCGAGTTGGAAAAACTCGCGCAGAACCTCTACATCAGTGCGCCGAGCATGGCCCAGTACGCCGCCCTGGCCTGTTTCGAGCCCGCGACCATCGAGATCTTCGAGCAGCGGCGGGCCGAGTTTGCGCGGCGCCGCGACTTTCTACTGCCGGCCTTGCGTGAATTGGGCTTCGGTATTGCGGTGGAGCCGGAAGGGGCGTTTTACCTCTATGCCGATATCAGCGCGTTCGGCGGCGATGCCTTTGCGTTTTGCCAGCACTTCCTGGAAACCGAGCACGTGGCCTTCACGCCGGGCCTGGATTTCGGCCGTCATCAGGCCGGCCATCATGTGCGCTTCGCCTACACCCAGAGCCTGCCGCGGCTACAGGAAGCGGTGGCGCGAATCGAACGTGGACTACGGAGCTGGCAAGGCTGATGCATTTTTCCCCTGCGTTGGAAGAGGGTCGCTTGATTCGACGTTACAAGCGATTTCTCGCCGATATCGAGACCGTTCATGGCGAACTGCTCACTATTCACTGCCCTAACACCGGATCGATGCTCAATTGCATGGCTGAAGGCGCGCGTGTCTGGTTCAGTCGCTCCAGCGACCCCAAGCGCAAGTTGCCCGGCACCTGGGAAATCGGCGAAACCCCTCAAGGGCGGCTCGCCTGCATCAATACCGCGCGGGCCAACGCGTTGATCGAAGAAGCCTTGCGCGCCGGGGTCATCAGCGAACTGAACGGGTTTACCGGGCTCAAGCGGGAAGTGGCTTATGGGGTGGAAAACAGCCGTATCGATTTTCGCCTGGACTACGATCAAGGCTCGGCCTGGGTCGAAGTCAAAAGTGTCACGCTGGGTTTCGATGGCACGAATGTGGCGGCGTTTCCCGATGCGGTGACCCTGCGCGGGGCCAAACACCTGAGGGAACTCGCCTGCCTGGCCCGCGAGGGTGTGCGGGCGGTGCAGCTGTATTGTGTGAACCTGAGCGGCATCGAAGCGGTGCGCCCAGCACAGGAAATCGACCCGGTTTACGCCGCTGCCTTGCGTGATGCGGTGGCGGCGGGTGTGGAGGTGCTGGCCTACGGGGTCACGCTGACGCCCGAGCAGATGTGGGTGGACCGTGCGTTGCCGGTATTGCTAGAACTCGACCCAGATGCCTTGCTCGTCCTCCCGGCTGTTTAGGGCAGCGAGGAATTGACCGGCGCAGGGGCCCGCCACGCATTCACCGCTCTCGATCAGGAACAGCGCGCCGTGGGTGGCGCACTGGATCAGGCTGGCGCTGGGGTCGAGGAACTGGTCGGGTTGCCATTCCAGCGGCACGCCACGGTGCGGGCAGCGGTTGAGATAGGCATACACCAGGCCGGCGCGCCGTACGGCCAGTACTTTGCGCCCATCGAGGTCGAAACCGCGACTGCCGTTGTCGGGCACTTCGGCGGCGGTACAAAGAAACTTCATGTGTATCTCTATATTTGTGTTGAAAAGTCCCCTGTGGGAGCGAGCCTGCTCGCGATAGCGGTGGATCAGCCAGCCTTAATGTGACTGACACACCACTATCGCGAGCAGGCTCGCTCCCACAGAGGTTCATGCCACAGATGTCTATGCTTGACGGTCAAATGAAAACAATTATCAAATGGCGCCTCCTTCGCAGGTGGCTGAGGATACTTGGCCGGGACCGGTCCTGTGAAAAACTTCTTTGAGGAAGCTGCCCGATGCGCCTGAACATCCGCGTTGTTGCGCTCTGTGTCGCACTGTTGCTCAACCAGGGGGCCAGCGCTGCTGACTTGCCGCAACGCTGGGTCAGCGCCGGTGGCGCCGTGTCGGAGTGGGTCAGTGCGCTGGGGGGCGAGTCGAAGCTGGTGGGCGTGGACTCCACCAGCCAGCATCCTGAATCCTTGCGGGCCTTGCCCAGTATCGGCTATCAGCGACAGCTGTCGGCGGAGGGCGTGCTGAGCCTGCGTCCGCAGATCCTGGTGGGCACCGAGGAAATGGGGCCACCGCCCGTGCTGGCGCAAATTCGCAGCGCCGGTGTGCAGGTTGAACTGTTCTCGGCCACACCAGGCCTGCCGGCCCTGCAGGGCAATCTGCGGCACCTGGGACAGTTGCTGGGGGCCGAGGCCGAGGCGGCGCGGTTGTTCGACCTTTATCAAAAGCAACTCACCCAGCAACAGGCCCGGGTGGCCGAGGCCCAGCGCAAACAAAAGGCTCCCGGTGTATTGCTATTGGTGGGCAGTTCCGGTGGCAAGCCACTGGTTGCGGGCAAGGGCACCTCCGCTGATTGGTTGTTACAGCAGGCCGGCGGTCACAACCTGGCAACCCACAGCGGCTACAAGTCTTTTTCCGTGGAAACCCTGGCCAGCCTGAATCCCGAGGTGCTGGTCTTTGCCGATCGTGCCCTGAGCGGTGAAGAAGCGCGTGCGGCGCTGTTCAGGGAAAACCCGATTCTTTCCTCGACCCGGGCCGCCAGGGACGGGCGCGTCATGGAGCTGGATCCGACGCTGCTGGTAGGCGGGTTGGGCCCGCGGTTGCCACAAAGCCTGGTGACACTGACGGCAGGCTTCTATCCGGCTGCGTCGGCCACGGCGCCATGACCTCGTTGGTCAAGCCACGCACCTTGTTCGTCGGCCTGGGCCTGCTGTGTCTGCTGGCGACCTGGTTGTCCCTGGCCCTGGGGCCGGTGAGTTTGCCGTTGCTCGACACCTTGCGCGCCGCCTTGCGCCTGTTGGGCTTGCCGGTGGCCGTCGATGGCCTGGAGCAGGCCGAACTGATCCTCGGCCAGATCCGCTTGCCGCGTACCTTGCTGGGGTTGGCAGTGGGCGGGGTGTTGGCGTTGTCCGGTGTGGCGATGCAGGGATTGTTTCGCAACCCACTGGCGGACCCGGGGCTGGTGGGCGTGTCCAGCGGTGCGGCACTGGGCGCCGCGTTCGCCATTGTCGGTGGCTCGGCGCTGGGTGGGTTGCCCGAAGCCTTTGGCCCCTACGTGCTTTCGTTGTGTGCATTTCTTGGCGGGCTCGGCGTTACGGCGCTGGTCTATCGTCTCGGGCGACGCAACGGCCAGACCCATGTCGCGACCATGCTCCTGGCCGGTATTGCCCTGACCGCCCTGTCCGGTTCGGCTGTCGGCCTGTTCACCTACCTGGCGGATGATGCGACCCTGCGCACCCTGACCTTCTGGAACCTGGGCAGTCTCAACGGTGCCAGCTATGCGCGGTTGTGGCCGCTGTTGCTGGTCAGTGCCGGAGTGGCGCTCTGGCTGCCACGCCGGGCCCGGGAACTCAATGCGTTGTTGCTGGGCGAGTCCGAGGCTGCCCACTTGGGCGTCAACGTCGAAGCCCTCAAGCGTGAGTTGGTGTTTTGTACGGCCCTGGGGGTTGGCGCGGCGGTGGCGGCTGCGGGCATGATCGGCTTCGTCGGGCTGGTAGTGCCGCATCTGGTGCGGCTGGTGGCCGGGCCCGACCACCGGGTGTTGCTGCCCGCTTCGGTGTTGGCGGGTGCCAGCCTGCTGTTGTTCGCCGACCTGGTGGCGCGCCTGGCCCTGGCCCCTGCGGAATTGCCGATCGGCATTGTCACGGCCTTCATCGGCGCGCCGTTCTTCCTTTATCTATTGGTGCGAGGGCGCGCCTGATGCTGCGAGCGCAGAACCTGCACATTCAACGTGGCCGCAAGACGGTGCTGGCGGACGTCGATCTCGCGCTCAACCCTGGCGAAGTGCTCGGTGTGCTCGGGCCCAACGGCGCGGGTAAAAGTACCCTTTTGGCGGGCCTGTGTGGCGAATTGCGCCCGGCCCAGGGGCAGGTCTGGCTCGATGATCGGCCTCTGGCTCAGTGGCAGGGTGCCGAGCGCGCCCGGCGCCTGGCGGTCTTGCCGCAGTCCTCGACCCTGGATTTTGCCTTCCGTGTCGAGGAGGTCGTCGGCATGGGGCGCCTGCCGCACCAGAGTGGTCGGCTGCGCGACGAGCAAATCGTCGCCGCGGCGCTGCAAGCGGCAGACGCCGCGCATCTGCACGGTCGCAGTTACCTGGCGTTGTCCGGCGGCGAACGTCAGCGGGTGCATCTGGCGCGGGTGTTGGCGCAGTTGTGGCCAGGTGAGGCGGGGCAAACCCTTTTGCTGGATGAGCCGACCTCGATGCTCGATCCGCTGCACCAGCACACCATCCTCCTGGCGGTGCGTGAATTCGCCAGTCGCGGTGCTGCCGTGCTGGTGATCCTGCATGACCTGAACCTGGCGGCGCGTTACTGTGATCGCCTGTTGCTGCTCGCGTCCGGTCGGCCGGTGGCCCTGGACACGCCCCGGCACGTGCTGCGCCCGGAACCGCTCAAGGCGGTGTTTGGCCTGGACGTGCTGGTGCAAGACCATCCGGAGCGAGGGCATCCATTGATCATTGCCCGCTGAGGGCGCCCTGGAGGATATGGACGTGCGCCTGCTTCTGATTCTGGCATTGAGTGTACTGACGGCGTGTCAGAGCATCGCTCCGCCCCCACTTGGCGGACGAATCCGTGATTTGCACAATGGCCAGGCCGTGACACCCCAGGCATTGGTCGAACGCTTGGCCAAGGCGCCTCGGGTGGTGGTGGGGGAGCGGCACGACAATCGCGATCACCACGCGCTGCAGGTCTGGCTGCTCCAGGCCCTGGCCGGGCAGCGGGCCCAGGGCAGCCTGTTGCTGGAGATGCTCACCCCCGCCCAGCAGCCACGCGTTGATTCGATCAGCCAGTTACCCGCCTTGCCGAAGGACCTGCCCGGCGCACTGGACTGGTCGCCCGGCTGGGATTGGAGCCTGTATGGCCCCGTCGTCGAGTTTGCCCTGGCGCAACGCTATCCGTTGCTTGCCGCCAATCTGGACACCGCCGAGATCCAGCGTTTCTATCGACAAGCCCCGGGCTTGATGGGCACTCGCTCCAATGCAGCCACTGTGAAGGACGAGTTGTTGGGGCAAATCCGTGAATCCCACTGCGGTTTGCTGCCCGAGTCGCAAATGCCGGCGATGCTGGCCGTGCAGCAACAGCGTGACCGGCGCATGGCCGAACGCCTGTTGCAAGCGCCGACACCGGCACTGTTGTTCGCCGGTGCCTGGCATGCGCGAAAGGATGTCGGTGTGCCGCTGCATGTGCTGGATCTTGGCGCCAGCGAGGCACCCATCGTCCTGATGTTGGCCGAGGAGGGCAGTGAGGTGACGTCGGCCATGGCGGATTACGTGTGGTACACGCCGGCCATGCCGCCACAGGATTACTGCGCGCAGATGCGCGAATCCAACCCCGTCCGGTAGGAGCTGCCGAAGGCTGCGATCTTTTGATCTTTCGCTTGGGGTTCAAGTGTCTGGGGATGATCGCAGCCTCGTTGCACTCGACAGCTCCTACACAGCTCCTACACACTCCTACGGAGCGAAGTGTGAGAAGGAGTGCTTCTTTCAGGCAAAAAAAAGACCCGGCAAAAGCCGGGTCAAATAACCGTGATTAGCCTGATGAGGAGATATCTGAGAGTCCGAACCAAGGGCTGTTCAAATATCGACCAGTCTCGCGACCGGACGTGGTAATCATAGCGATTCTCATTACCATGTCAAACATTGTTTTGCGATTCGCCGAAATAACCTTGCGGCCAGGGTCCGTGCAGGAAACGAAAGGGCGTCAGGCCTTGTGGCGCGTCGAAATGGCGTCCAGCTGTTTATTCAGGGCTTCTTTGCGCTCGGCGGGAATGTCATTCCAATGCACATCCATCAACGCGCCCTCGATGGCATACAGCAACACCTTGGAAGCCCGGAAGCCGCGCGTGCGTACGGCGCGATAGGCGTCCACCGCGCCGAGCCGGCGTAGATCGGAAGCGCTGTGGATGCCCACAGCATGCAGCCACTGGGCTGATGTCTTGCCCAGATTCTTCAGGTGTTGCAGTTCATCATTCATCGAGCCTCCTTGCGACGGCCGACTGGTGCAGTGGGCAAGCTTCTGAGCAGTGTAGCGGTCAGTAGGAAAAGCGTGATTGTTTGGTCGGATTCGACGCAAAAGCTTCTAATGCATTACGCACGATGGGGTGGGAAAAGGGTGAAAGCTATATGCTCCAGCGCAAGCGGGGGCGCTGGAGATCCGTTCAGTCTGTGGCAGGTCCGCTCGTTGGCCGACCCGCTTCAAACAGGTTCAGCGAGTGCGGTAGCGCAACCGGGTGCCGAAGTTCATCGACATCAGGATCTCGTCCGCAGACAGTTCCGGCGGGAAGTAGGCGCCGGAGATTTGCGCGTGGGCCAGGCTCGCGCCTTCCAGTGACGACTTGCGAAAGTCGATGCCGCGCAGATCGGCGGAGCGGAAGTAGGCGTCGCTGAAGTCAACGTCGTCCGCGTTCAGTTCCCGCAGATCAAGGCCTCGAAAGTCGCCGCCACGCATGTCGACTGGACCTTGTGGGCGTTCGTTGTTGAACCCGGCGATATCGTCTTTGCGCAGCAAGGCATAAAGCGGGGTGTTGAGAAGCTTGGGAAGGCTCATTTCATATCACCTGTTGGTTTTATGACGCCAGTATAGTGCCACTATTTGGCGGCCGTGAAGCTGGGCATCGCTTCACGGCCGAAATAGTTACAGGCCTGGCAGGCGCTGGCGGATCTGCGCGACCACGATGTCGAGTGTGCCGCTTTCGTTGGTTTGGACCCGTTTGCTGCAGAGAATTTCCGCCGGGGTCAGCGCCTCGCGGCTGGATTGTTGTGCGGCAATGACCGCCAGATTCGCATCGGAGGGGTCTTTCTGGTCGGCCTGACGTTGTGCCAGGCGGCTTTCGATGACCGCTTGCGGCGCATTACAGTCGAGGATCAAGAACGGAGCACCGGTGGCCTCGGCGATTTTCGCTGCTGCGTCGCGTTGATCGTGCTTGAGGTAAGTGGCATCGATCACCACCGGGAATCCGGCGTGCAGGATCACCGCGGCGATTTCATGCAGGCGGGCGTAGGTAGCGCTGCTGGCGTCGCTGCTATAAATGCCGGCCTGTGGATCGTTGGGTACTTGTTGCTGGCCGAACAGGCGCTTGCGCTCCACATCCGAACGCAGGCGAATGGCGCCCAGTGCCTCTACCAGGCGCATCGCGACATGGCTTTTGCCAACGGCCGAGACGCCGTGGGTGATGGCCAGGAAGCGCGAAGGAATGGTGCTGTAGCTTTCGGCCAGGTTGGCGTAGTTGCGGTACTGACGCAGGGTGGTGGCGCGCTGCACTGGATCGGCTTCGGCCGGCATGCTGAACAGCGCGACTTTTGCCCGGACCAGGGCACGATAGGCTTTATAGAAGTTCAGCAGCTCCAGGCCCTGGTAGTCACCGGTCAGTTCCAGGTACTGGCTGACGAAGCGCCGTGCCAGCGACTTCAGGCCGCGGTCTTCCAGGTCCATCGCCAGGAACGCAGTGTCGGCGTAGACGTCGGTGAAGCGGAACGGTTCGTTGAACTCGATGCAGTCGAAAATCACCACCTTGCCGTCGATCACGGTGGCGTTGCCCAGGTGGATATCACCGTGGCATTCGCGGATGAAACCTTCGGCCTTGCGCTGGGTGAACAGTGGCTTGAGGCGTTCGAAGCTGCTTTCGGCCCAGGCTTGCAGGGCTTCGAGTTGCAACAGATCGGCCTTGTCGTTGAGGAACGGGCGGATCTGTTCGAAGTTCTGCAGCACCGGTGCCATCACGCTTTGCGGGGTGCCGGCGTCGTTCTCGGCGGGCACCTTGGGCGTGGAGAGGTGGAACTGGGCGATCTGCGCGGCCATCTCGTCGATGTGCGCGGTGGTCAGTTCGCCGTTGGCTTGCAGCGTGCTGAGCAGTTCGCTCTGCGGGAACTGACGCATCTTCAGGGCGTACTCGATGGCCGGGCCGTCGCCACCCAGCTGTGGCGCTTCGGCGCTGCCGGTAATCGGCAGGACGTCCAGGTACAGGTCCTGGGTCAGGCGCTGGTTGAGGCGCAACTCCTCACCACAGAAGTGCTTGCGCGCCTCGAGGCTGGTGAAGTCGAGGAAGCCGAAGTTGACCGGCTTTTTGAATTTGTAGGCGTATGGACCGGTGAGCAATACCCAGGAAATGTGGGTCTCGATGACTTGGAACCCTTCGACGGGATGCGGGTAGAGGGCCGGGTTTTGCAGGGCAGCGATCAGGGATTGGCTCACGGGCGGTCCTTCATAGACGGGAAAAATTCAAGGCCGTCATTATGGCGGCAAGCGACGCGAACGCAAACCGGATGGCCTGTGTGCTGGGCTCATGTTGAACCGCGACAAAGTGCGTATAATCCGCCGCCATGACTCGTACCCGATCCCCCCGTACCCCCAAGAAACCACCCGCCAGCCGCCTGCGGCCCTGGCTGGGCTGGGCCCTTAAACTCAGCCTGGTGGGCCTCGTCGTGCTCGCCGGTTTTGCGGTCTATCTCGATGCCGTGGTCCAGGAGAAGTTCTCCGGCAAGCGCTGGACCATTCCGGCCAAGGTCTATGCCCGGCCGTTGGAGCTGTTCGTCGGACAAAAGCTGAGCAAGGATGATTTCCTGACCGAGCTCGATGCCTTGGGTTATCGCCGTGAAAGCGTGGCCAATGGTCCGGGTGCGGCCTCGGTCAATGGCAATACCATCGACCTCAATACCCGTGGCTTCCAGTTCTATGAGGGCATGGAGCAGGCGCAACCGGTGCGGGTGCGTTTTTCCGGCGATTATGTCGCTGCGCTGACCGGCGCCAACAACGCAAGCCTGTCGGTGGTGCGCCTTGAGCCGCTGCTCATTGGTGGCCTGTACCCCAAGAACCTCGAAGACCGGATCCTGATCAAGATCGACCAGGTGCCGCCGTTCCTGCTCGATACGCTGATCGCCGTCGAAGACCGCGACTTCTACCATCACTTCGGCGTCTCGCCCAAGTCGATTGCCCGGGCCATCTGGGTCAACACCTCCTCGGGCCACATGCGCCAGGGCGGCAGTACCCTGACCCAACAATTGGTCAAGAACTTCTACCTGACCAACGAACGCAGCCTGACCCGCAAGCTCACCGAAGCCATGATGGCGTTGCTGCTGGAGCTGCACTACGACAAGCAGGAGATCCTGGAGGCCTACCTCAACGAGGTATTTATCGGCCAGGACGGTCAACGGGCGGTGCACGGTTTCGGCCTCGCCAGCCAGTTCTTCTTCAGCCAACCGCTGTCCGAGCTCAAGTTGCATCAGGTGGCGTTGCTGGTGGGCATGGTCAAGGGACCGTCTTCCTACAACCCGCGTCGTAATCCGGAACGCGCCCTCGAACGGCGCAACCTGGTGCTCGACCTGCTGCAGCAACAAGGTGTGGCGACGGCCGAGCAAGTCGAGGCGGCGAAAAAGATGCCGTTGGGCGTGACCAAGCGTGGCAGCCTGGCAGACAGTTCGTTCCCCGGCTTCATGGACCTGGTCAAGCGTCAATTGCGGGAAGACTACCGCGACGAAGACTTGACCGAAGAAGGCCTGCGCATCTTCACCAGTTTCGACCCGATCCTGCAGATGAAGGCTGAGGCCTCGGTCGAGGACACCTTCAAGCGGCTGGGTGGGCGCAAGGGCGCAGACGAAGTTGAAGCGGCCATGGTGGTGACCAACCCGGAAACCGGTGAAGTCCAGGCCATGATCGGCAGCCGGCAGGCCAGTTTCGCCGGTTTCAACCGGGCGCTGGATGCGGTGCGCCCGATTGGCTCGCTGATCAAGCCGGCGGTGTACCTCACCGCCCTGGAAAAGCCGAGCCAATACACGCTGACCAGTTGGCTGTCGGACGAGACGTTCTCGGTCAAGGGCGCCGATGGCCAGGTCTGGAAACCGCAGAACTATGATCGTCGTTCCCACGGCACGGTGTTCCTGTACCAGGGGCTGGCGCATTCCTACAACCTGTCGACGGCTCGCCTCGGGCTGGAAGTCGGCGTGCCGAACGTACTCAAGACCCTGGCGCGCCTGGGGGTTAGCCGCGAATTCCCGGCGTTCCCATCGATGTTGTTGGGGGCCGGTGGCCTTACGCCGATCGAAGTGGCGGCCATGTACCAGACGCTGGCCAACGGCGGTTTCAATACGCCGATGCGCGGGATTCGCAGCGTGCTGACCGCCGATGGCGAGCCGCTCAAGCGTTATCCGTTCCAGATCCAGCAGCGTTTCGATCCGGCCTCCATTTACCTGATCCAGAGCGCGATGCAGCGGGTCATGCGTGAAGGCACCGGCAGTTCGGTCTATAACGTGTTGCCCCGGACCCTGACCCTGGCGGGCAAGACCGGTACCAGTAACGACTCGCGCGACAGCTGGTTCGCCGGCTTCAGCCAGGACCTGCTGGCGGTGGTCTGGCTCGGACGTGATGACAACGGCAAGACCCCGTTCACCGGTGCCACCGGTGCGCTGCAGGTCTGGACCAGTTTCATGCGCAAGGCCGACCCGTTGCCGCTGGACATGCCGCAACCGGACAACATCGTCCAGGCGTGGGTCGATTCGCGCACGGGGCAAGGCTCCGATGCCAATTGCCCGGGCGCCGTGCAGATGCCGTATATTCGCGGCAGCGAACCGCCACCCGGTGCAGCCTGTGGCGGCACGAATCCCGCCGAATCGGTGATGGATTGGGTCAAGGACTGGATGAATTAAGCAAAGAGGGTTTCAAGTGAACAAGTGGTTGATTCCAGCGGTAACGGCCGTGGCTTTGCTCAGTGGTTGCTCTACCGTACAACGTGGTTCGATTCCGGTTGTTGACTCCGGCACCGCTGTCTCCAACAGTGAGCGGGTCTCGGCCAACGGCGGTTTCCGTCAAACGACAGTGAAGCGGCCGGTGCAGGGCCAGGTCCAGGCAATCCCGCAGGGCGACACCGGTGTCGTCGTGATGGTGCCCGGTGGTGGCGCGACGACCTCGGCGCCGATCAGCAGCACGCCGATCACGCCGGGCCCGATCACCCCTGGGCCAATCGAAACCTCACCGATCAACCAGGGCAGCTACAGCATGCCTTCGACGCCGAGCAGCATTCCGTCGGCAGGAGCCGGAGGTCTGTCCGCCGATGAACAGCTGGACGGCCCGGTGCTGGCCCTGCTGACCACGGCGCAACAGCAACAGGCCGGTGGTGACCTCAACGGTGCGTCTTCCAGCCTGGAGCGTGCCCAACGTGTCGCGCCGCGCGAACCTCAGGTGCTTTATCGCCTGGCCCAGGTGCGCATGGCTCAGGGCGATGCGCCGCAAGCCGAACAGTTGGCCCGTCGTGGCCTGACATTCTCCAGTGGTCGCCCGGCACTTCAGGCCAGTCTGTGGGAATTGATCGCCCAGGCCCGTGAGAAACAGGGCGATTCCGCTGGCGCGGCATTGGCCCGTCAGAAGGCCAAGGTTTCGCTTTGATGGATACGCGTTTTCCTCAGATCGCCGATCAGTTGCTGTTGATCGAGCGGGAGTTGCGGGTCCAGGGCTGGTGGAGCGATGTTTCGCCTTCGGCGCAGGCGCTGGCCAGTGTCGAGCCGTTCGCGGTCGACACCCTGGACTTCGAGCAATGGCTGCAATGGATCTTCCTGCCCAGGATGAAAGCCATCCTGGAAAACGACCTGCCGCTGCCCAACGCCTCGGGCATCCTTGCCATGGCCGAGATGGTCTATGCCCAGCGGCCAGGGCAGGGGATCGAGTTGCAGCGGCTGCTGGCGCAGTTCGATCAGTTGATCAGCAACGCCGGCTGACCGACGTTACTGGCAGTTCTCCTCGATTTGCTTGCCGGTCTCGTCGATCCGCTGGCGCCGCTCCTCATCGGTGAGGCGGCGCATTTCCCCCTCCACGTCTTCGCGTACCCTGGGGTTGTTCTGCAATTGCGCCAGGTTGGTCCGGGCCTGTTCGCAGAACGCCTTGAGTTGGGCCTCCTGCTCGGCAATCTGTTTCTTGACCTGTTGGTCGATGGCCTTTTGGTCGCCAATGACTCCGCCAGACGGCGGTGCCGCCGGTTTGGCGGGCGGCGGGGCGGACTTGATCACCGTCGTGGCCTCCGTGCCTTCGGGCGGCTGGGCGCCGAAGTGGGTAACGCCCTGGGCATCCACCCATTTGTAGACCTGACCGGCCATGCACATCGGGCTCAGGCCAACCAGCAGGCTGGCCGTCAAGAAGATCATTCGCATGCTGTTTCCTTGTCATGGGTTGCGCAATTGAAGCTAACACAGTTGCCGTTTAAAGGTTTTTTCTTGCGTTCTCATGCGCTTACTTCGAATAAAGCACATAGACGACTTGACTTGAAGGAGGCGAAACAGAAGAATCCAAAGTCCGCTGTAGAGGGACTGCCAGAAGCAGACCCACTCAGCAGATCATGAGGCGCACATCCGCGCCGACCTGTTACACCCGCAACGCGTTACCTCGCGCTGGGTGGGAAAGGCCCGCAACACTTGGGACGATCCCAATACTTGCTCAGTCAGTGCTGACGTAGTCGGCGACCACCGTCGCTCATGCTCTGCCGAGAAGTAAACCTATTAAGACCCGTCCCTTTCTTGTGGGTCGGTATTCTGGCGTTTTAGAGGTGAACAACGTGGAGCTTTTATCTGGCGGTGAGATGCTCGTCCGCTTTTTGCGTGACGAAGGCGTCAAATATATCTACGGGTACCCCGGTGGTGCTCTTCTTCATGTCTATGATGCCCTGTTCAAAGAACCGGAAGTGACCCACATCCTGGTTCGTCACGAGCAGGCGGCCACCCATATGGCTGACGGCTATGCCCGTGCCACCGGCAAGGCCGGCGTGGTACTGGTGACTTCCGGTCCAGGCGCCACGAACGCCATCACCGGTATCGCCACCGCGTACATGGACTCCATCCCGATGGTGATCATTTCCGGCCAGGTGCCCAGCACTATGGTGGGTACCGACGCATTCCAGGAAACCGACATGATCGGTATCTCCCGGCCGATCGTGAAGCACAGCTTCATGATCAAGCACGCGTCGGAAATCCCGGAAGTCATGAAGAAGGCCTTCTACCTGGCTGAATCCGGTCGTCCGGGCCCGGTCGTGGTCGATGTCCCGAAAGACATGACCAACCCGGCCGAGAAGTTCGAATACATCTTCCCGAAAAAAGCCAAGCTGCGTTCCTACAGCCCGGCCGTACGCGGCCACTCCGGACAAATCCGCAAGGCAGCCGAAATGCTCCTGGCGGCCAAGCGCCCTGTGCTGTACTCCGGTGGTGGCGTGATCCTCGGCGGTGGCTCCGCGCCGCTGACCGAGCTGGCGAAAATGCTCAACCTGCCGGTTACCAATACGCTGATGGGCCTGGGCGCGTTCCCGGGCACCGACCGTCAGTTCATCGGTATGCTCGGCATGCACGGCAGCTACACCGCCAACCTGGCGATGCACCACGCCGATGTGATCCTGGCGGTCGGCGCACGTTTCGACGACCGCGTCATCAATGGCCCGGCGAAATTCTGCCCGAACGCCAAGATCATCCACATCGACATCGACCCGGCGTCCATCTCCAAGACCATCAAGGCAGACGTGCCGATTGTCGGTCCTGTAGAGAGCGTGCTGACCGAAATGGTCGCCATTCTCAAGGAAATCGGCGAGGTTCCAAACAAGGAATCCGTGGCCAGTTGGTGGAAGCAGGTTGATGAATGGCGCGGCGATCGTGGCCTGTTCCCTTATGACAAGGGTGACGGCAGTGTGATCAAGCCGCAGACCGTGATCGAAACCTTGTGTGAAGTGACCAAGGGCGATGCCTTTGTGACCTCCGACGTGGGCCAGCACCAGATGTTTGCTGCGCAGTACTACAAGTTCGACAAGCCCAATCGCTGGATCAACTCCGGCGGCCTGGGCACCATGGGCTTCGGTTTCCCGGCGGCCATGGGCATCAAGTTGAGCTTCCCAGAGGCTGATGTCGCCTGCGTCACGGGCGAAGGCAGCATCCAGATGAACATCCAGGAACTGTCCACCTGCCTGCAATACGGTTTGCCGGTGAAGATCGTGATCCTGAACAACGGCGTGTTGGGAATGGTTCGCCAGTGGCAGGACATGAGCTACGGCAGCCGTCACTCGCACTCGTACATGGAATCGTTGCCTGATTTCGTCAAGCTGGCAGAGGCCTACGGTCACGTTGGCGTGCGCATCACCGAATCGAAGGATTTGAAGTCGAAGATGGAGGAAGCGTTCGCCATGAAGGATCGCCTGGTGGTGATCGATATTGCGGTCGACACCAGCGAGCACGTCTACCCGATGCAGATCAAAGACGGCTCCATGCGCGATATGTGGCTGAGCAAGACGGAGCGTACCTAATCATGCGACATATTATTTCCCTGCTTCTGGAAAACGAACCGGGTGCGCTGTCTCGTGTAGTGGGCCTGTTCTCGCAGCGCAACTACAACATCGAAAGCCTGACCGTGGCGCCAACCGAAGACCCGACCCTGTCGCGTCTGACGCTGACCACCGTAGGGCACGATGAAATCATCGAGCAGATCACCAAGAACCTGAACAAGCTGATCGAGGTGGTCAAGCTGGTGGACCTGTCGGAAAGCGCTCACATCGAGCGTGAACTGATGCTGGTCAAGGTCAAGGCCACCGGCGCCCAGCGCGCCGAGATCAAACGCACTACCGATATTTATCGTGGGCAGATCGTCGATGTCAGCGCCAGCGTCTATACCGTTCAGTTGACCGGTACCAGCGACAAGCTCGACAGCTTCATTCAATCGATCGGCACTGCCTCGATTCTGGAAACCGTACGCAGTGGCGTCACCGGGATTGCCCGTGGCGACAAAGTACTGAGCGTCTAACCAAATTAGCGAATGGCCTGAACGGCCGGATATAGGGGAAATTCATGAAAGTTTTCTACGATAAAGACTGCGACCTGTCGATCATCCAGGGCAAGAAAGTCGCCATCATCGGCTACGGCTCCCAAGGTCACGCCCAAGCGTGCAACCTGAAAGATTCCGGCGTTGACGTGACTGTCGGCCTGCGTAAAGGCTCGGCCACCGTTGCCAAGGCCGAAGCCCATGGCCTGAAAGTGACCGACGTGGCTTCTGCCGTTGCTGCGGCCGACCTGGTCATGATCCTGACCCCGGACGAGTTCCAATCGGCGCTGTACAAGAACGAAATCGAACCGAACATCAAGAAAGGCGCCACGCTGGCCTTCTCCCACGGCTTCGCGATCCACTACAACCAGGTTGTGCCACGTGCCGACCTCGACGTGATCATGATCGCGCCGAAGGCCCCGGGTCACACCGTGCGTTCCGAGTTCGTGAAAGGCGGCGGTATCCCTGACCTGATCGCGATCTACCAGGATGCGTCCGGCAACGCCAAGAACGTGGCCCTGTCCTACGCTGCTGGCGTGGGCGGCGGTCGTACCGGCATCATCGAAACCACCTTCAAGGACGAGACCGAAACCGACCTGTTCGGCGAGCAAGCCGTTCTGTGCGGCGGTACCGTCGAGCTGGTCAAGGCCGGTTTCGAAACCCTGGTTGAAGCTGGCTACGCGCCGGAAATGGCCTACTTCGAGTGCCTGCACGAACTGAAGCTGATCGTTGACCTCATGTACGAAGGCGGTATCGCCAACATGAACTACTCGATCTCCAACAACGCCGAATACGGCGAGTACGTGACCGGTCCGGAAGTCATCAACGCCGAATCCCGTCAGGCCATGCGCAACGCCCTGAAACGTATTCAGGACGGCGAATACGCCAAGATGTTCATCAGCGAAGGCGCTACCGGCTATCCTTCGATGACCGCCAAGCGTCGCAACAACGCCGCTCACGGTATCGAAATCATCGGCGAGCAACTGCGCTCGATGATGCCGTGGATCGGTGCCAACAAGATCGTCGACAAAGCCAAGAACTAAGTCGCGAACTTGATCGAAAAACGCGGCCTCGGCCGCGTTTTTTCGTTTGGGCGGTGGCTTCTGGTATAAAGCTGCATCGTTTGCGGCCGAACCGTCGTCCCAGACATCTGTCGAATTTTTTCACACCGTTGCAAGGTATTGTCCATGAGCGAACGTCCCGACGAGCCAAACCAGGCTCCTGACGCCGAAAGCCTGTTGCCCATCGATGAGCACGTCGAAGAAGGCCATGACGCTGAAGGCCGTAAGGTCCGGCATCGTGGCATCTATCTGTTGCCGAACCTGTTCACCACCGCGAACCTGTTCGCCGGTTTCTATTCCATCATCAGCTCCATGAGTGCCCAGGCTGCCTTGAGCGCTGGCGATAGCGCAGGGGCGAGCCGTTACTTCGCGTTCGCCGCCATTGCGATCTTCGTCGCCATGGTGCTCGATGGCCTGGACGGGCGCGTGGCCCGCATGACCAATACACAGAGCGCGTTCGGCGCCGAATACGATTCGCTGTCCGACATGGTCGCCTTCGGCGTAGCGCCTGCCTTGCTGGCGTTCGGTTGGGCGCTGGGGGATATGGGCAAGGTCGGCTGGATGGTTGCCTTTGTCTATGTGGCGGGTGCGGCGTTGCGCCTGGCTCGTTTCAACACTCAGGTCGGCAAGGCTGACAAGCGTTACTTCATCGGCCTGGCCAGTCCGGCTGCGGCGGGTGTCGTGGCAGGTGTTGTCTGGGCATTCAGCGACTACGGCATCCAGGGTTCAAAAATGTCGTTTCTGGTGGCGCTGCTGGTTGCGGCGGCCGGGATGCTGATGGTCAGCAACATCAAGTACAACAGCTTCAAGGAGCTGGACCTGAAGGGGCGTGTGCCGTTCGTGGCGATTCTGGCGGTGGTGCTGGTATTCGCGGTGGTGTTCAGTGATCCACCGCGTATCCTGTTGCTGGTGTTCCTGGGCTATGCCGCCTCCGGACCGGTGCAATACTTGTTGCGTCTTCGCCGACGCTAAACGTTGCCTTAATGTAATTTCCCCCATACTCCGCAGTCTATTGGTGCATCTGCCCTCCAATACTGCGGAGTTGTCATGCTGATCAAGATCCCCAAGTCCTCCGACTGCCGTGAATCGGACGTCACGCCCGAATCCCTCTATCTATCCCGTCGACAAATGCTCGGTGCAACCCTGGCTGGCCTCGCCGTCAGCAGCTTGCCTCAATGGGCCAGTGCTGCCGATGCGGCGCGGTATGCCGATGTCGAGCCCGGCAAGGCGCCGTCCTGGTTTGCCGAGAAACTGCCTTCAGTCCGATGGGGCGCGGTCTCAGTCAAGAATGAGCCCATCACACCGTTCAAGGACGCAACTCATTACAACAACTTCTATGAGTTCGGAACCGACAAGGGAGACCCGGCAGCCAATGCCGGGTCGTTGAAGACCGAGCCCTGGAGCGTTGTCGTGGACGGGGAGGTGGGCAAGCCGGGACGCTACGGGTTGGAAGACTTCATGAAGCCTTATCAACTGGAAGAGCGTATCTATCGATTGCGCTGTGTCGAGGCCTGGTCGATGGTCATTCCGTGGATTGGCTTCCCCATCTCTGCATTGCTCAAGCAGGTCGAGCCGACCTCCAAGGCCAAGTACATCCGCTTCGAAACCCTGCAGGATCCCAAGGTCATGCCGGGGCAGCGTTCCGGCTTCGCCTTGATCGACTGGCCGTATGTCGAAGGCTTGCGATTGGATGAGGCCATGAACCCGTTGGCCATCCTGGCGGTGGGAATGTATGGACGGGAGTTGCCGAACCAGAACGGCGCGCCGCTACGGTTGGTGGTCCCCTGGAAATACGGTTTCAAAAGTGTGAAGTCCATCGTTCGTATCAGTCTGGTGAGTGAGCAGCCGAAGACGACTTGGCAAAGCATTGCGTCTGACGAATACGGTTTCTATGCCAACGTCAATCCGACGGTCGATCATCCGCGGTGGACCCAGGCGCATGAGCGTCGTTTACCGAGCGGGCTGTTCAGTCCCAATGTTCGCGATACGTTGATGTTCAACGGCTATCAGGATGAAGTCGCTTCTTTATATGCAGGGATGGACCTGAGGAAGGACTACTGATGCGTTTTCCAGTCTGGCGAATCGGCGTCTTCATCGCGGCGGCGATCTGGCCCTTGTTCTGGCTTTACGAGGCCTTGATGAACTCGCTGGGTCCTGACCCGGGCAAGGTGCTGGTGGATCGGCTCGGGTTGGGCACGTTGATCCTGTTGTTGATCACCTTGAGCATGACGCCGCTGCAAAAACTGACGGGATGGGCGGGGTGGATTGCCGTCAGGCGGCAGTTGGGGTTGTGGTGCTTTACTTATGTGGTGCTGCATTTGAGTGGGTATGCGGCGTTCATATTGGGGTTCGACTGGTCGCAGCTGGGCGTCGAGTTGAGCAAGCGGCCTTACATTATTGTCGGGGCGCTTGGGTTTCTCGGCCTGCTGGCGTTGGCGGTTACATCCAATCGCTACAGTCAGCGGCGGCTTGGCGTGCGCTGGAAGAAATTGCATCGCCTGGTTTATCTGATCCTGGGGCTTGGGTTGTTGCATATGCTGTGGATCGTGCGGGCAGATCTGAAGGAGTGGGCGATATACGCCTTTATAGGGGCTGTACTGTTGATGCTGAGAGTCCCGCCGGTTATGCGCCGGATCCCGCGTTTACTGGGTAGGAAAGTCCCTTCTGCAACAAAAGCGTAATTAGGGGTTGACGGCAGATTCTGGAAGTCTATAATTCGCCCCACTTCCGGCGCAGTCGAAACGGAAAACTCCTTGGGATTCAATGAGTTAAGTAAGTTTCGAAGGTCTTGGGCTTCAGTTCATCGAGGCCYGGAAGGAGCAGATAGAGCGGTGTTGTTTGGCTCTATTGGCGGTTCGATCTTCTCGRTCGAAAGCGGTGAAAAAGAGGTGTTGACAGCAGCGAGTAACGCTGTAGAATTCGCCTCCCGCTAACGAGAGATCGAAAGCGCAAGTGGTTGAAGTTGTTGATGTTTCCGAAGCGAAACTTTGAAAACTTCTTAAAATAACCGCTTGACAGATACACGGKGCGCTGTAGAATGCGCGCCTCGGTTGAGACGAAAGACTCAGCCARCCGCTCTCAGCCARCCGCTCTTTAACAACTGAATCAAGCAATTCGTGTGGGTGCTTGTGGAGTCAGACTGCTAGTCAACAGATTATCAGCATCACAAGTTACTCCGCGAGAAATCAAAGATGTAACCAACGATTGCTGAGCCAAGTTTAGGGTTTTCTCAAAACCCAAAGATGTTTGAACTGAAGAGTTTGATCATGGCTCAGATTGAACGCTGGCGGCAGGCCTAACACATGCAAGTCGAGCGGTAGAGAGGTGCTTGCACCTCTTGAGAGCGGCGGACGGGTGAGTAATGCCTAGGAATCTGCCTGGTAGTGGGGGATAACGCTCGGAAACGGACGCTAATACCGCATACGTCCTACGGGAGAA
>NZ_LMDO01000025.1:0-108901 GCF_001425105.1 Pseudomonas sp. Root401
AATGGTGGTATTACGAAGTTCGTGATGTCGATACAGGGCGTTCCGCGAAAGTTATAGAGCCGGCGGTCACAACGACGCCTTCTGAATCAGCCGGGCAGGCGGTCCAATAATTTCATTGTGGCGAGTGGATTTATCCCCGCTCGGCTGCGCAGCAGCCCAAAATCAGGCAACTCAAGCAAAAAAGGAACAGATTTATTTTCTAAACGCAGAGAGAGCGGACTTGTTGGTTTTGCTCGGTTTATAAATAAATCTGTCCCCATTTTTTGCAGCTTCGCTAAGGCCGGATACTATGGAGTTGACCTATACTATTGGTGGTAAAAGTCGAACGGTATCCTTTGAAAATGAAGCTGGCAAAATTCCAGAGGTGAGTAATGGTTACTAAAGATTTAGAAATTGTGAAGGAGATATTTTCTTTGATTGAATCTGGAATAGTTTTTGGTTATGACTATTTCTGTTATGAGGTTGAGGTGGGTGAAGGGTATATGGAGTCGGTGCTGACTGTTGAGAAAGATGGTGTTGAAGTAACCGATGCTGATACCGATTTTAATAGTGCCAAACTATATAGGCTAATAAAGGAGTTGAGGGTAGAGGGCAAGGCGCGAGGTGAGGAATGGCTTTCTTTCGCAATATCCTATCGCCGTGAGGGTGAGGTGAAAACGAAATTTAATTACTGACGCTTAAATGCCCGATACCAGCAAAAAGGGGGCCGATTTGTTTTGTGAGGCGCAGAGGGTCAGGCTCATTGCTTTTCTTGGTTTATAAATAGATCTGTCCCCTTTTTTTTGCTTTTTTTTGCTTTTTTTGTTGATGGAACTATGTACTACCTTGATAACTCAACAAAGACAATTGTTATTAGAGGGCAGAGAGGCGAGGCGACTGCATTCAGACCTGACCAAGGTGGTGTTGGTTGGGATAATTACATAAAATCTCAGGTTCCAAAGAAATGAATGATCAGACTAAAAAAGACTTGATTAATTTGGAAGTTACTCCTCGGGAGTTAAGGTATTTTGTATCCTGTGGGTTGGCACTTGTTCAAAACGTTCCAGAGAGCTCGTTGGCGACGTATTGTGGCTTAAGCAAAGATGAGATAGTTGATATTTCTATGCGGTTGCGAGAGGTAGCAGATAAGTTGGGTTTGGATATGTAGCTTGAATTGCGAAGAGAGCAAAAAGGGGACGAGCAAAAAGGGGGCAGATTTATTTTGTGAAACGCAGAGGGGCAGATTTGTTGGTTTTGCTCGGGTTGTAAATAAATCTGTCCCCTTTTCACTTTTCATTGGTCCCCTTTTCATTGTGTCCCCTTTTCATTGTCATAACACCCAGATTGGAGTGCGAAATAGTAAGGCGGGGACGATTTCTGGCGCTCACAACAGCGATGCCTTCCTACAATCGGTTGAAATAACTGGCGCGAAAATATCCAACAAAATCACGGATGTCCGCTATTCTGGCCTTGTTGAGTATAGCTATCAGTTGCCTGGAACTAACACTAAGGGCGAATTGATAGGTGGGTATAAGCCTACATCCACAAAAACGACTTACGATCCAAAGGTTCTGCTGGATACTAAAGTGGCTGATATGTCTAGTCGAGCGGCAGTCCAAGCTGAGTCTTTGTTTAAAGCCAATCCAGCTTTGAGAGAAGCTAGTATTAAAGTTGATGGCTATCACTTCCAAGTGACACGTAATAGTAAGACTGGAGAAATAACAAACTCCTTAATCACTATGCCGCCGAGGACAAACTGATGGCTAGCTTGACATGGCTTGAGAGCCTCAAGGAATCATTTGCTTCAACTGGCTTGGATTATGAAGACCTTTACGAATTGATAGAGGCCTCTATAGTAAGAGGGAGGACTAATTTTCCAGCGTTTATCTATGACGCTTCGCGGGGAGTTGGTTTCTCTGTGAGTGAGGGATTTTTTTACTCACTTGATCAGGACTGGGACGATCCAGAAGATTTCAGTGAGGTGAGTTTCTTTTTGGGCGAAGTGGAAACTTCAAGTATCCCAGTGCCCGACTACGTTTCCCTGATGAAAATTGCAGCTGATGTTTACTCTGCTTTCTTTCCTGATGAGGGGGATGGTGTTCTAAGGTCTGCTGAAAGATTAGAAGATCGTTACTCAAAACGATGATGGAGCAAAAAGAGGACAGGTTTATTTTTTGAAACGGAGAGGACAGATTTGTTGGTTTTGCCCGGGTTGTAAATAAATCTGTCCCCTTTTCAATAAGCAGGGATGAATTTAATGCCTGGTGTGCTCAGGCTTCGTCGCTGAATGCTGCTCCAGCATTTTTATATGACTTGATGGGTTTTCATGATGAGATTTTCAAAGTCTATAGAGTTGTTGGCTATGTGCCCTGTTGGGAGCATGAGAAGAATGACGAATATGCGTTGTACGGTATCGCCGTTCGGCGAGGATTTGAGTCGTTTGATATGCCCGTAACCCCAAGTGAAGCACTTGATTCCCTTAAAGTGTCACCAAAGATTGAACTACTATTTGGTCAGGTTTTTGACTTTATAAAGCTATAGTTCTAGTGCGAAAAGAGTTAGTTGGATGCGTTTCTATAGCGGCTTTGCCCTGTGCTGCCTTACCTTGCTCGATGAGTTGTCGCGTGTCGAGCTGTGAGTAGGTGTTTCCTTCCAGAGGCTGCTTTCGATCAGGTTTGCAAGGATGCGCTGCGCCGTTCGCCGGGCGATTTCAGGATGCCAGGCCAAGAGCATTGAGAGGCTCACCCCGCTCCTGGATGTTTGGACATTGTTCAGTAGTCGGTGCTCGAAGACCAGGTTGTGTTGGCGCTGTTTGAGGATTTTTTGGCGCAGTTATGGCGCAGTTCTCAGAACTGCGCCATCTTCATTTATTCAACCGCCTGCGCCCGCAATCGTCGGCCAATCACATCCATCACATCACACCCATCGCGCAGCGCGATCGTCAGCATTTTGCAGAAGTCGGAAAGCACCAGCGTGTCGGAACTGATCTCCGAGCGGAACGCGATGTTTTCCAGCAGTTGGGTCACGGTTCGGATGCGGTAATCAGCGGTTTCGAAGAGGACATCAAGCGGGGCTTCGGTGTCGATCAGCAGGGTAGCGGGGGTGCAGTCGATGCCGGTGATGGGCATGTATCGATTCATGAGTTGTAACCTCGTTATTAAGTGAGAGCTACCAACTAATCGTCGCCAAACGAATGGTGGCAGCCGTACGCAGGTTGGCGAACCGGAACGAGGTACCGGCAGACCCGGAGATCTCCCGCGTACAACTGCCATTGTGGTGGCAGTATCACTGATGCGGGGGCGCCTGCAAACAAGCAGATCGCTCTCGCACCTCGTTGCCGGGTCGCCAAACCCGAGTCGCCATTGGGGCGACGAGGAACTATAGGCCGCTCCGCTCAAGCGCCACAAGACACCGCTTTCCGAGCTTCATGTAGGAGCTTTGGCCTTTCAGCGGCGGTATTTCCCTACATCGCTTTGGGGCTATCAACAGGGGCGAGCCAGTCGTCCATTCCGCGCATCGTCGTGGCTAGAGAGGGGACTGTGGCGAGGGAGCTTGCTCCCGCTCGGTTGCGCAGCGACCGCAAAATCGTGGGGCCGCTTCGCAGCCCAGCGGGAGCAAGCTCCCTCGCCACAGGGTGAAAGCATATGGCGCTACCCAGCCCTGACAGCCTCTTCAGCAAGACTCCTTTTTATGCTTCCCTAACGCTCATATTCCCCTTCAATCCCTTTCGCAGACTCCTAGATCGTGCCCACCTCCAACCGCAACGCTCTAATCGCCCAACTCGCCACCAACCCCGATGACACCACCACGCGCGCTTCGCTCTATCGCGATTTGCTCGATACCGGTGAGGCATCACTGGAAGGTTTGCGCATCGCGGCAGGCCTGTGCGATCCGGCTGCCAACGTGCTGATGGCTCAACTGAACACCACACCCCATACAAACCGCCCCGGCCCTTTGCTGCCGCAACTGCGCGGCCTACCGGTCGACCATCTGGAGTTGAACAACGCCGAGCCACAGTGGTGTGACGCCCTGGCCGGGCTGCCCTTGCGCACGTTGGTGCTCAACAGCCCGAGGTTTATCTGCGGGCCAGAGACGTGGCAGCGTTTGCCCGCCAATGCTCTCGAAACCTTGGAAGTCAGTAATTTTTCCCGCGACGATAACGCCAATTGCCTCCCGTCGCCCGCACGCTTGCGTCGGCTGAAGTTGCAAACCTACGGCGAGGACTTCGATGACAGTTTCCTCCGTCAACTGAGCGACAGCCCGTTGCAGGAATTGTCGTTGAACCGTTGCGATGAGATGACCGACGACGGCCTTCGTGCACTGTCACGCCTCAAGCTGCGCTCCCTGACCTTGCAACGCGTGGGCGAGCTGACGTCCCGTGGCATGGCGCACCTGGCAAGTCATCCCCTCGAACAGTTGTCCCTCAGTGGCAGCGGCGCGATCCTGGACGATCCGTCCTGGCTTCGCGACCTGACGGGATTACGCTCGTTGAGTCTGGATGACTGTTATGCAAGCGAGAGCGTGTTGCAGGCGATTCGGGGGCTGCCCCTGGAAAAGCTTTCGCTGCACTCTGCGTTCATCTGCGAAGACGATCTTGAAGTGCTGGAGGGAATGCCGCTCGCGGAGCTGGACCTCAAGTGCCTACGCCAAGTGATCGAGCGGCTCGATGTGCTGCACGAGTTTCCCCTGAAGCGATTGGGACTCTCCGATGTGCAAGGTGTCTGTGCCAGTACGTTGAGTGAGCTGCGCGGGTTGCAGTTGGAGTCCCTGGACCTGTCCTTGAACGACATCACTTGGAAGGAGCTGAAACAACTGGCCGGCCTGCCGCTGAAGCGGCTCAATCTGAGCTTTTGCCAGGGCGTCGACGGTAAGGTTTTGCGCAAGCTCACCGAGTTGGGGCTACCGTTGGAGCAACTTGAAATAAGCGGCCTGAACCTGCGCGATGCCGACCTGGCTTGTTTGCGGGACCTGCCGCTGCAGCGCCTGGGCTTGCTTGACAGCCCATGGCTGACTGACGCCGGGGTGGCTCATCTTGCGCGTATGCCGCTGCGGGACCTGACACTCGGGGCTGATCCAGGGGAATCGCGGATCACGTCGGCCGTGGTGCCTGTATTGGAGCAGCTTCCGCTGCAAACACTGTGGTTGCCCAACTGCGCCGGGATCGATGCAAACGGTTGGGACCGCTTGGCCAGGTTGCCAGCCCACGTGACAGGTCCGGGCATCTGACGCGCTGATAGGAATAGGCAATGCCCCAAGGCAAACCGGCATAGGTGGGGCATTTTTCGATCGTTACCATGGCCTCCTGTTTATCCATTGGAGTTCACCATGCACGACAGAAAAACCCTCTTCATCACCGGCGTGAGCAGTGGCCTGGGCAACGCCCTGGCGCAAGAAGCACTTGCAGCGGGCCACCGTGTCATCGGCACCGTGCGCAGTGAGGCGGCGTTGCAGGCCTTCGAGGCTCTCTCCACGGAGCGTGCCCATGGCGTGATTCTGGATGTCACCGAGTTCGACCGAATCGATAGCGCAGTAGCGGAGATCGAAGCCGCTCACGGCCCGGTCGATGTGCTGGTCAACAATGCCGGCTACGGCCATGAAGGCATCTTCGAAGAGTCGCCGCTGGAGGAGATGCGTCGCCAGTTCGACGTCAACGTGTTTGGTGCGGTGGCGGTGACCAAGGCCTTCGTGCCGTATTTTCGCCAGCGCCATGCCGGTCATATCCTCAACATCACCTCCATGGGCGGCACGATTACGATGCCGGGCATTTCCTATTACTGCGCGAGCAAGTTTGCCCTCGAAGGCCTCTCCGATACGCTGAGCAAGGAGCTGCTACCGTTCAACATCTTCGTGACCGCGGTCGCGCCTGGCTCGTTTCGCACCGACTGGGCGGGGCGTTCGATGCAGCGCACGGCGCGGAGCATTGCCGACTACGACGCCAGTTTCGATCCGATACGTAAAGCGCGCGTGGAGAAAAGCGGCAAGCAACTGGGCGACCCTCGGAAAGCGGCGCAAGCGATGCTGCAGATCATTGCCAGCCCGACGCCACCCGCGCACTTGCTGTTGGGCAGCGATGCACTGAGCCTGGTGCGCGACAAACTCAGTCGTGCGGCCAGTGAGATTGATCAATGGGAAGCGCTGACCCGTTCGACCGACGGTTGAGCGGCCAGCAAAGGGGCATCAATGACTCAGGCCTCAAACACCTCGCGCATGGTGCAGTTGATGGAACAGCTGGCGCCGGTCGAGGGCTACAACCTCAGCGCGCTGGAGGCCATCCGTTTTCTGCGTTCGAACCGGCCGCTGACGCGCACGCCGGTGTTGTATGAGCCCGGTATCGTGATCCTGTGCCAGGGGCGCAAGCGCGGTTATCTGGGGGAGGACGTCTACGTGTATGACGCCCAGCACTACCTGGTGGTGTCAGTCCCTGTTCCGTTCACCATGGAGACCGACGCCACCGAAGCTGAGCCCATGCTGGCGGTCTACATGCGCCTCGACTTACAGCTGGCCAGCGAGTTGATGCTGCAAGTCGACGAGACCCTCGGCCCCAGCGATGCCCAACCGAAAGGCATGTACGCCTCGCCCATGGACGATTTGCTGCGCAACTCGACGCTGCGTCTGCTGGAAACCATGAGTCGCCCGGGGGAAGCGCAAATACTCGGGCCGTCGCTGGTACGGGAAATCTACTACCGGATCCTGACCGGCGAGCAGGGCGGCTCGATGCGCGCCGCGCTCAGTCGCCAGGGGCACTTCGGCAAGATCACCCGGGCGATCCGCAAGATCCACAGCTGCTACCACGAGCATCTGGACGTCGAAGCGCTCGCCCATGAAGCCAACATGAGCATCCCCAACTTTCACCTGCACTTTCGCAGCGTGACGGACTCCACGCCCATGCAGTACTTGAAATCAACACGCCTGCACCAGGCGCGATTATTGATGCTGCGCAACACCATGAGTGCCTCGACGGCCGCGTTCAATGTGGGCTACGAAAGCGCCTCGCAATTCAGTCGCGAGTTCAAGCGGATGTTCGGGCGAACGCCTCAGGCGGAGATTGAATGGATGAAGGCGACTTATGCGTTGCCTGCGCCTGCTGCGTCGTCTGTTTATGTTTCGTCGCATTAGGGGGGCTGGATTGCTCCTACATCGTCGTTTCCTCTCCTGATACCGCTTCCGCAGCAGCCAGGGCAGTGTGATGACCCTAACCCGCAAGACGTAAAATTGTTGAAGCGTTTAGAGCTTGAGCATAAAAAACCAAAAAATTAAACATTATTAGTGTTTCTTGTGGATTTCACTTTGCTGTTGATGTGAAAACGCAATTTGTATCAAGTTATGTTCGTTTATTATTGGATCCAATGTTCGGTGGCGTCAGATGCCGAGCCTGCCCACCTACGGACGGTATAAAAAGGAGAACCGCCATGATGCTGAAGGATCCTTCCAGCAAATATCGACATTTCACCACAGTGGATCTGCCCGACCGCACATGGCCCGGTAAGGTCCAGTCCGTTGCGCCTAGCTGGTGCAGCGTCGATATGCGCGATGGCAATCAGGCCTTGATCGAGCCGATGAATGCCGAGCGCAAGCGTCGTTTCTTCGACCTGTTGGTCAAGGTCGGTTTCAAGGAAATCGAAGTAGGTTTTCCAGCCGCTTCGCAGACCGACTTTGATTACGTGCGCGAACTTATCGAAACGGGTGCGATTCCCGATGACGTGACGATTCAAGTCATGACGCAGGCTCGCAGCCATCTCATCGAGCGCACCTTCGAGGCGCTGAAGGGCGCTCCACGGGCGATTGTGCATGTGTACAACGCGACCGCCCCGGTGTTTCGAGACGTGGTATTCGGTGTTGATCGCGCCGGGTGCATCGAGATTGCCACCCAGGCCACTCGCGAAATCAAACAGCACATGGACAACAATCCCGAGACGCAGTGGACCTTCCAGTATTCCCCGGAAACCTTTTGCTTCACCGAGCTGGAGTTTGCGCTCGAGATCTGTGAGGCGGTGACGGATGCGTTCGGGCCGACCGCGTCCAACAAGATGATCCTGAACCTGCCGACAACGGTGGAAGTCTCCACCGCCAATGTGTTTGCCGATCAGATCGAATGGTTCTGCCGGCATTTCAGCCGTCGTGACAGCGTGATCATCAGCGTCCACCCCCATAACGACCGTGGCACCGGCGTTGCCACCGCGGAGCAGGCATGCCTGGCCGGCGCTGAGCGTGTCGAGGGCACGTTGTTCGGTAACGGTGAGCGAACCGGCAACGTGGATATCTTGACGCTGGCGATGAACCTCTACACCAGTGGCATCGATCCTCGTCTGGATTTTTCGGACATCATCCATGTCCAGCGTGAGGTGGAGTTCTGCAATCAATTGCCTACCCATCCTCGCCACCCTTACGCCGGTGAGTTGGTGTTCACCGCCTTCTCCGGTTCGCACCAGGACGCGATCAAGAAAGGCTTTGCGGCACGCCAGGCCAACCCAAACGGTATTTGGGAAGTGCCGTACCTGCCAATCGACCCCGCCGATATGGGCCGCAGCTATGAAGCGGTGATCCGCGTCAATAGCCAGTCGGGCAAAGGTGGCGTGGCTTATTTGCTGGAGCAGCATGGCATCGTAATGCCGCGTCGCTTGCAGATGGAATTCAGCGGCCTGGTCCAACAGGAAGCGGATGGCTCCGGCCAGGAAATCAGCGGCCAGATGATCCTTGCCTGCTTCACCCAGCATTACCTGGAACAGGGCAAGCCTTACGCGTTGCGGATGCCAAAACTGGTCAGCGAGGGTGATGTGACCTATCTGGAAGCCACCCTTGAACACGGTGCGCAGCGCATCGACTTGAGTGGCGAGGGCAACGGCCCACTGGCGGCGCTGGTCGATGCCTTTGCCCAGCGCGGCATCCACTTCGATATCGCTGATTACCACGAGCATGCCACCCGTGACGGGGCCCAAGCCGAAGCACTGGCTTATGTGGAAATCCGCGTGGGCAACCAGTTGCTGTTCGGTGCCGCCCGCGATGGCAGTAGCTTGTTGGCTTCCCTCAAGGCGGTGACCAGTGCCGTCAACCGCGCATCGCGCCTGGGCCTGCTCAGCGTGGTAAGCGTCGCGGTGCCTTCCTGAGATGAATGCGCATACCGCATTGGCGGCGCTCGCCGGTAACTATGGTCACGGCGACATAGTGGCTTCGCATCGGCATGAAGAGGGTCAACTGGTCTATGCCATTAACGGTGTGATGCTGGTGTCGGTCGTTGGGACCACTTGGGTGGTGCCTTCCGGGCATGCGCTCTGGGTCCCTTCGAGGGTGGAGCATCAGATCCGCATGACCGGCGAGGTGCGCATGCGCACCTTGTTGATCTCACCGGGTGCGCGCCGAACGTTGACGGAGGAATGCCATGTCCTCAAGGTTTCGCCGCTGTTGCGGGAGCTGATCATCGCAGCGGCCGATGAGCCTGATAGTGAGCCGGCCTTATTGCGTCATGTGCAGATTGTCGATCTGATTTTCTCGGAGCTCGGCAGGGCGCAAAGGGTTCTGGCGCATGTGCCGATTCCTGATGAGCCAAGGCTCAAGTCGCTGTGTGCCGACTTTATCGACAACCCTTCACAGGAGTCGAAACTGGAAAGTTGGGCGGTGCAACTCAATATGAGTTCGCGCACCCTGGCTCGGTTGTTCCAGAAAGAGTTGGGAATGAGTTACGGGGAGTGGCGCAAGCACACTCGACTGCTGCTCAGCATGCAACGGCTGGCCAGCGGCGTATCGATCCTGGAAGTCGCGTTGGAGCATGGCTACCAGAGTCCCAGTGCGTTTACCGCAATGTTCAAGCGCACAATGGGCTACACCCCGAGCAACTGCCGCCTGGTCTGATTCTCCCCCGGCGATAGCGCAAACCCATCGAACATGGCCCGCCTCCAGGCAGGCCATGTTTTTGCGCGCGCCCGGCGTGCTGGCGAGCGCAATGCTGCGGTCCGCAGGTACGTTGTCCCAATCGAAACGATGGTTGTCTGGAACTCAGGAGATGTGCAGCCCGTGGCTCTTTTATCCTGCGTCTCTACTTGGCATTCTGGATTTATTCGATGGGTTCGCCTTCTTTTTTCCCACGGCATGGACGTCTTTCGCTGCTTGGCGTGGCGGTGGTGCTGTTGGCGGGTTGTTCCTCTTGGGTCGCCCATTTACCGGCACAGCCACACCCGGAACGCATCAATGCCCTGAGTCGCCTGCCCCAGGGCGTTTCAGCCCAGGCACTGCCTGAACGTTGGTGGCAGTTGTACAACGACCCTAAACTCGATGCGTTGGTGCAGCAGGCATTGCTGCACAACCGCGATCTGGCGGCGGCCCAGGCCCATGTGCAATCGATGCTGGCCGGAATCATGCAGGCCGATGCCGAGCGCTGGCCGTCGACCCAGGCGTCGCTGGGCGCCGAGTACGGCAAGACAGCCGATGATCAGACCGAGGCCAAGGCGACCGATAGCCATGCGCCGTCACAGTGGGCGTTCAACCCAGGCTTTGAACTGGCTTATCAAGTGGACGTCTGGGGCCAGGTCCAGCGCAGCATCGAACGGGCCCAGGTTCAGGCGGCCGCGGCGCAGGACGCCGAAGACTTGTTGCGCATCACGGTGGTGGCGCAAACCACTCGCGCCTATGTCAATGCCTGCGCCCTGGGTGCTCGCGCCAAGGTCCAGCGCCATTCGCTGGAAGTCGTCGGGCAAAGCCTGGCGTTGACCGACCGGCAGCGTCAGGCCGGTGTGGTGACAGATCTCGAATACACCCGCTTGCAGGCGCTGCAGGGCGAAACCCTGGCGCTGCTGCCGATGCTGGAGGCACGCCGGCAAGCTGCCTTGTACGAACTGGCGATGCTGACCGGCGTGGCCGACCTGGAACAAGGCTCTGGCGCGGCGACCTGTGAGGTTGTGCCGCAACTCAATGCCGAGCTGCCGGTGGGCGACGGTTGGCAATTACTCGCGCGCCGTCCAGATATCCGTCAAGCCGAGCGAGCGCTGCAGGCGGCCACGCTGCAAGTGGATATCGTCCAGGCCGACCTGTACCCGAAGGTGACATTTGGCGCTTCAGTGTCCTCATCCGCCAACAAACCCCATGAGCTGGGAGACAGCAGCGCGGTGATGTTTGGCATCGGACCGCTGATTACCTGGCAGTTCCCCAACTGGCGTGCCAATCGCGCGCGGGTCAACCAGGCCCGGGCGTTGGAGCAGGTGGAAGTGGCGCAATTCGAGGCCAGTGTGCTCAAGGCCCTCAAGGATGTACGCCAGGCCCTCGCGTTGTATGACGGCGAGCGTCAGCGCCACGCCGCTTTGAGCCAGGCCCTGGACAGCAGCCGCCAAGCCTACAAATTGGCCAAGGTCAACTACAACGCCGGGTCTATCGACTTTCTCGACGTGCTGGACAGCGAGCGTGAGCTGATCCGCTTGCAGGCCACGCGTGCCGATGCCGATGGCCAGTTGTTGCAGCGCCAGATCAGCCTGTTTCGCGCGCTTGGCGGCGGTTGGCAGTCTTCCTCTTCCGCTACCCCGACCGCTGCGCTCAGTCGCGCTTCCGTCAATTTTTCCGGTACCCAGCCATGAATATCGCTGTCGATGAAAGAAACGCCGTCCAGGACGAGCAGGAGAATGTGGTCGAGCAACTCATGCATGCGCGCAAGCAACGGCGCAAACGCAACCTGATCCTTCTGGGCGGCGTTGCACTGTTGACCGCGGCGGTGGCGTTCGGGGTGTACTGGATGACAGTGGGGCGTTACCTGGAACAGACAGATGATGCCTATGTGCGTGCCGACTGGATTCCCATCAGCCCGAAGGTCTCCGGGTATGTGGCCCAGGTGCTGGTGGAGGATGATCAGCCCGTCAAGGCCGGGGATGTGCTAGTGCGCATCGAGGACCGCGATTACCAGGCCCGCTTGGCGCAGGCGCGTGCACAACTGACGGAAACCCAGGCCTCGGTCGCCGCCCAACAGGCCAACCTGCAAGTCACCGACAGTCTGATCGCCCAGCAAAAGGCCGGCGTGGTCGAGGCTGAGGCCCACACCCGAAGCGTGGCTGCCGAGCTGCGCCGCGCAAGCCTTGACCAGCGCCGCTACAAAGGCTTGGTGCGCGAACATGCCGCAAGTGCTCAGCGTCTGGAAACGGCGGCCGCCAGCTACACTCAGGCCAACGCCGCGGTGGAAATTGCCAAGGCCATGCAGCGTCAACAGGAAACCCGGTTGACCGTTGCCATCACTCGGCGCCAATTGGCCGAAGCCTCGCTCCAACAACAGATTGCCCGACGCAGCCAGGCCGAGGCGCAGTTGAACCTGGCGACTCATGCGTTGGAAGACACCTTGATCCGCTCGCCCATCGACGGGGTCGTGGGGCAGCGCAAAGTGCGCACTCGTCAATACGTCGCACCGGGTTTGCCGCTGCTGGCAGTGGTGCCCTTGCAGCAAGCCTATGTGGTGGCCAATTACAAGGAAACCCAGTTGCGCGACATGCGCGCCGGCCAAGCAGTGGATATCAGCGTCGACAGCTACTCGGGACGCAAGCTCAAGGGCCATGTGGTGAGTTTCTCACCAGGTTCCGGGGCCGTGTTCGCGCTGTTGCCGTCGGACAACGCCACTGGCAACTTCACCAAGATCGTGCAGCGCTTCCCGGTGAAAATCGTCATCGATGAGCATGACCAGGGCGGGCCTATCCTGCCGGGCATGTCGGTGATTACCACCGTTGACACCCGGTCAGCCAATCAGGGCGTGGCGCATGACTGAAGTCGCTGAAAAGACCGTTTCCTTTCGCGCCTGGGTGGCGGTGATTGGAGGGCTGTTCGGCTGTTTCATGGCCGGCATGAACGTGCATGTGACCAGCGCCGCGCTGCCGGAAATCGAAGGTTCCCTGGGGGCGACCTTCGAGGAGGGCTCGTGGATCTCCACCGCTTACCTGGTCGCGGAAATCGTGATGATTCCGCTGACCGCCTGGCTGGTCCAGGTGTTCTCCCTGCGCCGGGTGATGCTCGTGGGTTCGTTTGTGTTCCTGGTAGCGTCCATTGCCTGTTCCTGGGCTCCCAACCTGGAAGTGATGATCATCATTCGGGTGATCCAGGGTGCCGCTGGCGCGGTGCTGATCCCCTTGTCATTCCAACTGATCATCACCGAGCTACCGCCCAGCAAGATTGCGATGGGCATGGCCTTGTTCGCGCTGTCCAACAGCGTTGCCCAGGCCGCCGGGCCATCGATAGGCGGCTGGCTGACGGATGCCTATTCCTGGCGCTGGATTTTCTACCTGCAACTGGCCCCCGGCATTCTCTTGTTGATGGCGGTGGCGTGGTCCATCGATGCCAAGCCTATGCAATTGAGCCTGCTCAAGCGTGGCGACTGGGGGGGCATCCTGGCCATGATCGTCGGCCTGGGCGGCTTGCAGATTGTGTTGGAGGAAGGTGGACGCAAGGACTGGTTCGGCTCCGATTTCATTGGGTGGATGTCACTGATCGCCGGTATCGCCCTGGTGTACTTCGTGCTGTCGCAGCTGTATGGCAGCCGCTCCTTCATCAACCTGCGCCTGCTCAAGAGCTATAACTTCGGGGTGGCCAGCGCGGCAATGTTCATTTTCGGCGGGGCTACCTTCGGACTGGTATTCCTGGTACCCAATTACCTCTCCCAATTGCAGGGCTACAATGCCCGGGAAATCGGCATCAGCCTGATCGCCTACGGCATGGTGCAATTGGTGCTGGCGCCGTTCATGCCGCGCCTGATGAAGTGGCTCAACCCGAAACTGATGGTCGCCAGCGGCTTTTTCATCATGGCTCTGGGGTGCTACCTCGGCGCGCACCTGGATGTCGATAGCGCCGCCAACGTGATCATTCCTTCCACGGTGGTACGCGGCATCGGACAGCCGCTGATCATGGTTGCGCTTTCGGTGCTGGCGGTGTCCGGCCTGGCCAAAGATGAAGCCGGTTCCGCTTCCGCCTTGTTCTCCATGCTGCGCAACCTTGGCGGGGCCGTGGGCACCGCGGGGTTGACGCAGATCGTCGCCATGCGCGAGCGCTTTCACTCCGAGCGGGTGGGGGAGTCGATCACCCTGTTTTCCCCGTCCTTGCAGGAGCGCCTGCGCGCCAGCATGGCCGACAGCGAAAATTTCATCTTCAACCAACTATTACCTGCCCAACAGCAGGTCCTGGAGGGCCTGATCCACACCGTGCGTCGTGAGGCGTACTTGATGGCCTACAGCGATGCGTTCTATGTGTCCTGTATCGCACTGATCTTGTGTGGTGTGGCAGCTTTGGCATTACGTCAACACGTGAAGAGTTGAACAGATTATGCCCGCCAGCACTGAGCGGGTGTTTGTCAGCGGGCAAGAGGGAACTTGAGTGGGGAAATGGCGAACGGCCTGTTCATAGACTGATTGATTGCTAACTTAGCAACGACATATAGGTTGTTTGCACTCCGAATGGGGTGTCGGCCAACTATTGCCTGACGAAGTTGATGTTATTAACTTCGGTCGGGCTTCTTTTGTTTGCGTATTTATAGTTGTGAATTAAATTGTATTAATTTTCTAAAAAATGCTTGCTCGGTGTCGTGGAATTCCTCTAAGTTGCGTCTTGCTTCGGCGGCTGAAGTTTCGCGCTAATGAAGCATGAATCTATAACTAATTTGAATAAAGCTTTAGTTCTGGCCGGCTAGTGGCGAGACAGGACTACTTATGCCTGAAAAAAGCTAAACAGGTAAGTCTTGCGTGGCCAGACCTGACTGCAGCCTGATAAGGAGCGCAACATGGAAGATAAAAAGTCGCTGTTGAACGCGAAAAAGGTTGAGCTGGGCAATCATCGGATTTTTGCTGAAATCAATTCGTTGCCGGTGCTGCGCGCGTTTATGGAAACCCATGTGTTCGCGGTGTGGGATTTCATGTCCTTGGCCAAGCGCCTGCAACAGGACCTGACCTGTACTCGCCTGCCTTGGCTACCGCCGTTGGACCCGGCGGCCGCTCACCTGATCAATGAGATCATCCTCGGCGAGGAGTCTGACCAGAACCTGCAAGGCGGTCATTACAGCCACTTCGAACTCTACCTGCACGCTATGCGGGAAGTGGGCGCGAGCACCGACAAGATCGAACATTTTGTCAAACTGATGCGCGCCGGCGTCGACCTGCCATCGGCTCTCACGCGTTGTGGCGCCGGCCTGGCAGCCTCTGCCTTCGTCACCGACACCATCGAAACCGCTATCAACGCCTCCACCCACAGTGTTGCCGCCGCGTTCCTGCATGGCCGTGAAAGCGTCATTCCGGAGATGTTCCAGCGCATCCTCGATGATTGGGACATTACCGCAGATGATGCGCCCACCTTCCGCTACTACCTGCAGCGCCACATCGAAGTGGACTCGGAAGACCACGGCCCGGCGGCGGAAAGCCTGTTGGCGCGGCTGGTCAATGGCGATGCGCAGCGCCAGGAGGAAGTCTACGTATCGGCTATCGCGGCAGTGCAAAGCCGCTTGGCATTGTGGGACAACTTGCGCATGTCCATGCGCGAAACTGTCAGTGAGTGCGTAGCATGAACTTCGAAGTCATCGAGGCTGACCAGGCCCAATGGTTTGAGGTGAAGTCGGAGCGCGACATTACCCTGACGGTATTCAAGGATACGTTGGATCCTGTGACGAAAACGGGTGTTCGTACGCGGTTGGTACGTTTCCATCCCGGGGGTGGCACGCGTGAAATCTACACCCATGATTATCACGAAGAAGTGTATCTGATTGAAGGCGACCAGACTGAGCTGGCAAGTAAGGATCGCCCCGAGAAAACCTACCGCGACGGCAGTTACTTCTTCAGGGCTGCACACACCGAGCATGGACCGTTTAATTCAAAGGACGGATGCCTGTTGTTTGAAGTGCATTACTACTGATCATCATGAACAAAGGGAAAGATTCATGAGAGCTGAAGAGTATCAATCATTTTCCGAGTCTTGGGAGGAGCGGGCGACCATTCGTACGCGGCCAAGACGACGCCTGGAAGATGATGGAAAGTTGATATTTCCGATCAGTCGCCAACCCTTGGTTATGGGTGCGACATTTATACGGGAATGCGCTCACTTGCAGCACTTTGTGCTCGTTCAAAGCTTGTACAAGTTTATTAATGATGTGGTGATTTTTGAAACGGAAATTGTCGACAGGACCGCCAGGAGCATTGCGAAAGATAACTTCGCCATACGCTTCCCGTTTGCCTGCCGATATGACGCGATGACCGTGGTGGTCGATGAGGACTATCACGCCCTCGTGGCGATGGACTACATGCAACAGACCATCGAGCTGACCGGAATCGAACCCATTGCCCTGCCAGCGGAAATCGAACTCAGCCGTTCGATTCCCAAGGCGCTGGCCATGGCGCCCGAGCACCTCAAGGCGGCCGTCGAATTGATCTGTGTCGCCATTGCGGAAAACACCCTGACCAATGATGTAGCGGCCTTTGCCCGCGACGACTCGGTCAAGGCATCGGTCAAGGGACTGATGGCAGACCATCTGGCTGACGAGGGACGACATTCGGGTTTCTGGGCCAAATTGACCCGTATTTACTGGAGCACTGCGAGCGAGGAGGACAAGCGAGCGCTGGCCTCGATCATGCCGGTGTTCCTGGGTGAATACCTGACCAACGAGATCCAGCAGGGATTTGATTTCGCGCTGATCGAGCAACTGCCGGTAAGCCCCGGGGTCAAGGCGGCCCTGCGTAAGGAGGTCGAAGGCATGAGTTTTCCGATCACGCCGTCTCACCCGCTGGTAGGCAACATCGTCCGATTTTTCAAACACAGCGCTCTGCTCGACGCTCCCTGCATGCAGGAAGCACTCGCCGGTTATCTGCGCTAGAGGACAACTTCAATGAGACATCTTGATATCGTTCTGTGTGGGCGCAGCCATGTGCTCGCCTGCCTTACGCAAGAGCTGGAACAGATGGGCCATACGGTCCACTTGTTGACCAGTGATAACGCCATTGATCTTTGCCGGCTACAGGCGGCGGACTTATTGATAGATGACGCCAGCACGGCGCAATCCCCGCATTATCCGTCGTGTCATCGCCTGTCTTTGCGGGCGCACTCCGACGACCTCAGCGATGTCTTTGCGCCCGTGCGGGTGGACTGCCTATGGCGTCCTGGTGATGGCGACTGGATGTTGTTGGGGCGCCGCGAGGTCTGCGCCGATACCGCCGGCAACGGGGCCGACCTGGCATGTGAAGCGGTCGCGCAGGTGGTGGAGATGGCCAGTATGCACATTGGGCGTTTCTCACGCAGTGCCGACTATCTTGAGGTGCCCCGTGAGCCGGTGCAGGCGATCGACCGGCTTTCGAGCCTGACCCTGCTTGACAGCCTGGCCTGGCGCCATCGCCACAATGCAACGGTCAACGCCGGGATTCTGGAGGAGGCCAAGCGCCCCTTCGTACAACGCCTGGCCGATAGCCTGCTGGCCAATGCCGAACGCAACGCCTTGAAAGTGCAGGGGCGTGGCATGTCCTATGCGCAATTGCATGCGTATAGCGTGGCGATTCAGGAGCGCTTGCAGCCGCTGCTCGAGGTTTCCGCCGGTGGGTTGACGGTGGTCGCGATCTCGTTGCCCAAAGGGACGGCGCTGTACGCGGCCATCCTGGCGGTGATGGGGTGTGGCGCCGTGTACTTGCCGCTGGATCCGAGCCATCCTGCGGAGCGCCGTGCGGCGATCCTCAAGCATGCCGGCGCCAGCTTGCTGATTCAGGAGACGCAGGCAGACAACCCACTGCCGGGCCTGGCTACCCTGGACATTAGCCACCTGGATTTCTTCCATCACGGCGCACAGGGCTACAGCAGGGTAGCCCTGGCCCCGGATCAGAGTCTGCTGCGAGTACCGCTGGCCGGCTCGGCGCCCTGCGTGGCGATCTACACCTCGGGCACCACCGGGCAACCCAAGGGTGTGTTGCTGACGGTCGCTAACCTGAGCCACTTCTGCGCGTGGTATGCACGCTATGTAGAACTGAGTCATCACAGTCGCGCATTGCAGTTTTCCACCATAAATTTCGATGCTTCGTTGCTGGATATCTTCCCGACGCTTATCCAGGGTGGCGAGTTGATCGTGCCCACTGAAGACCAGCGCCGGGATCCGGTAGCGCTTGCCGAATTGATCCAGCAAGAGCAGGTCACCCATGCGTTTTTACCGCCGGCCTTGCTCAGCATCATTCAGCTTGAGTCGCTGTACGGTATGCAGCATTTGGTAACGGGCGGCGATGTGTGCGAGCCCCATGTGATCGAGCAACTGGTGGGCCACTGTGCGCTGCACAATATCTACGGTCCCACCGAGACCACGGTGCTCGCCACCTGCCGCACCTTCCTGCCGGGAGACAACAATCGCAACCTGGGCGTGCCGATTGCCAATACCTCGGTTTATCTGCTGGATGAACACGGCCAACCGGTAGGCGAAGCGGACAGTGGTGAGATTCACATAGCCGGGCCCGGTGTAGGTGCTGGCTACCTGGGCGCTCTGCAAATGACTGCCGAGCGTTACCGTCTGCATGAGTTGCCCGACGGTCAGCGGGTGCGCCTGTACCGAACCGGCGACCTGGCACGTTGGACCCAGGAAGGCATCCAGATCATCGGGCGCCTGGATAACCAGGTGAAGATCCGTGGGTTCAGGGTCGAACCGGAAGAAATCGAGCACCTGCTGCAATCGAGCCAATTGTTCCGTCAGCTGGCGGTGGTCATCGATAACCAGCGCCGCATCCTGGCGTTTTTCTCCCAGCCCCAAAGTGGTGAGGGCCAAGTGGCCAGCGAACAGTTGCAGGCTTACGCGCTCAAGCATTTGCCTGACTACATGCGCCCCAGCGCCTACTGCCTGCTGGAGCGCCTGCCGGCCACGGCCAATGGCAAGATCGACCGCAAAGCCTTAAGAGACTTGCCGGTCAACTACAAGACCCAAGGACCGCGCCTGGCCCCTCAGAACGCCACCCAGCAGCAGTTGCTGGAGCTGTGGTCCAGGCTGCTGGACCTGCCCGCGCCGGACATCTCTGTGGATGACAGTTTCTTCAACCTGGGCGGTCACTCGATCCTTTTGTCGCAGATGCTCATGGGCATTCGCGAGACGTTTGGCAAAGGGGTCTCGATCAACCGTTTTATCGAACAACCCACCCTGGTCAACCTTGCCAACCTGATCGATCAGGACATTGAGGCCAGTGCTACGGTCAGCCCCCAGGCGCTGCAAGACGCGATGATCCGGCCTGAGTTGGACGTGTTGCCGATCAGCCGGCTGGGTAACATAAACAAGGTTATCGTGACCGGCTCCAACGGTTTTCTCGGCGTGCATATTGTCGAGGCACTGCTGGAACTGGGCAGCACCGAAGTGGCTTGTCTGGTTCGTGAGTCGGCGGGGATGAGCGCCCAGCAACGCTTCGAACAGGCGCTGATCCAGAACCGTCTCGAACATCTGGACGTGAGCCGCGTGAAGGTACTGGCGGCGGATATCAGCAAGCCGCGCCTGGGGTTATCCGAGCACGACTATGAATGGCTGGACCGTGAATATGGCGTGTTGATCTATAACGCGGCCAACGTCAACCACGTGCTCGACTACGAGTCGTTGGTCAAGGACAACGTCACTCCCGTGCTCGAATGCCTGCAACTGTGTGAAGGGCGCAGCAAGAAAATTTTCAATTTCATCTCCACCCTGTCGGCCTCAAGCACAGTGGATGAACAGGGCCGGGTGTTGGAAGAACCGCCGGCATTCACACCACCGATCTACATTCGCAATGGCTACAACCTCTCCAAGTGGGTGGCTGAGCGCATCCTGTGGAACGCCAGTGAGTTGGGCGTCTGGGTCAACCTCTACCGCCCGGGAAACATTGCGTTCAATACGCGTACGGGGGTGTGCCAGCCGCATCAGAACCGCTTGATGTTGATGCTCAAAGGCTCTTTGCAGCTTAAGGAAGTGCCCGAACTGGCGCTCAATTTCGACCTGATGCCGGTGGATTTCCTCGCCCGTTTCATCGCCTTTCATGCCAGCCGCCATAACCGTTCCAAAGCGGTGTTCAACCTGCACAACCCGCAGCCCCTGTCATGGACCCACTATCTGGAGGCGTTTCGCGCCGCCGGTCACGACTTCCAGATGGTTCCAGTGACGCAATGGCAGCAGCGCCTGTCGGCTATCGACAGTGATAACGCGCTGTTCGGCGTGGTCGGCTTTTACCTCAATGGGTTTGAAGAAGACATTGGCGATATCTCGATGATCGAGTACCGCAATGCGCTCTCAGGCATCCAGAGCATGGGGGAAGACTACCCGGCCAAGAACAGTGCACTGCTGCAAAAAGGCTGTGACTACCTCAAGCAAATCGACTTTATCTGAACCAGCTTTATCTGACCTGGAAGGAGCTCCTCATGCAACACTTTGAACCCGATACCTTAGTCCGAAACCCAGTGGGTAACCCGATTGTCGCCAGCGTCACCGTCAACGCAGATGCACAGCGTGTGTGGAGTGTCGTCGGTGATTTCGCAGGTTTCGCGAAATTTATTCCAGCCTTGTCCCATATTGAAATGACCGGTACCGGTGTGCGCTCAGTGCGCAAGAAGTTCTTCCGGGATGGCAATGTGGTCATCGAGCAACTCAACACCCATGACGATGCACGCATGACCATGACGTGGTCGCTGATCTATACGTCGCTGAACATTGGCAACCTCTGGGCGGTCATGGAGGTAACCCCTCAGGGCACTGACCAGAGCCTTGCGACCTGGACCATCATTGGAGAGCCCTACATGGGGGGCAAGGAAGACGTACCGGAGTTCGAGGCTTTCCTGCAGGGCTTTGCCGATGATGCGATGAACAATGTAAAGGCGTTGTACGCTTGAACGGGCCGGTGAAAACAATACGAGTAGTTTCGGTGTAGCGGTGAGGCACCGCTACTGATAGCTGTTAAGTGGCAAAGAGACCACCTTTCATGGTGGCTCTTTGCTGTTAACTGAAGCTTTCGTACTGCAAATCCATACGATCCTTGCGCCGTTATTTCCCATCTTGTTGCATCAGGGCCTTGCGCAACTTCCCTGGCGACATGCCAAACATGCTCTGAAAGTGCCGAATAAAATGTGGTGCATCCGCGAAGCCACATTCAAAGGCGATCTCGCCGATCTGGCGATCGGAACTCACCAGCAGCCATCTGCCGAACCGGAGTCGGACCTGGCGGTAGAACTGGGCTGGGCTGTTGTTGGTTTCAGCGACAAACAGGCGTTCCAATTGCCGTTTACTGGTGCCGAGCAGATGCGCAATGGCCTCGATGTCCAGCGGCTGGGCCATGTGTTTTTCCATCAACATCACGGCTTCATGCAGCCTACGATTGGATGAACTGGCGTACCCGAGAGCCTTGCGTCGATCGACGAAACTGTTGGACGTGTTCTTCGCCACGGTCATCTGATGCACAACTTTGCCCGCACGATCCGGCCCGCAATGCATGCCGATCAGATGAAGGGCCAGTTCGATAACTGAAACACCGCCAGCGCAGGTGATCCGGTCCCGGTCGATCAGAAAGTCTCTGTTGATGACAAAGCGCAACGTGGGAAACCGGTGCTTCCAGTCATCGCCATGGTAGGCGTGGACACACGCCGTTCGCCCCTCCATCAGCCCATGTCGCGCGAGCACGAAGCTGCCGGTGCACAGGCCGATCAACGGCACCTGTGCGGCTGCGGCCTGGTGGAGGAACGCGGGATAGGTTTTCGGAACCGCCTCGATGGAGTCGAGCAATCCACCAATCACCACGATGTAGTCGAAACGCTCCGGGTCAGCGAGTTCACTGTCGATCGGTACGTCCAGCCCGCTACTGGAGATGACCCTTTGCCCGGGCGTGCCGAGTACTTTCCATTGGCAGCGGATGGGGCGGCTTTGATCACCCGTATCGGCGGCATGCCGCAACGCATCGGTCAGCCCTGACAGCGACAGCAAGGGGAAGCGTGGCCACAACATGATGCCAATGGACAGCTCGGCGGTGCCGCGGCGCATGGGTGGATGACGCGCCTGCCCATGATCGAGCCCGTCCACGAGGCTTTCCTGGGATGCCACAGGCTCGGTGCCGCCAGAATGTCGCAAATGTTCAATCATTTGTGCAAAGCATCCAACAAGTTATAGCGCCGGTCCCACTACGATGGGCCTATGCAAAACGTTCTGCTGCCACCATGAAAACTATCGAGGAGCATCCGATGACGACGTCCAAAGTTCAGCGTTTTTCCGCTATTTGTGCCGGTTTTCTGGTGTCCGTGCTGGCTGCGGCACCGGTGTTCGCATTGGAGACAGTAGAGCCGGGCAGCCTGACCATCGCCTTCAGTGGTGATATGCCAGGAACAGGGTATCAAGATAGTCGGATGGTCGGCTATGACGGTGAAATCCTTCAACAAATTTCCGAAAAACTGGGCCTTAAGGTCAAGCCGGCATTAATGGAGTGGTCAGGGACGATTGCCTCGGTGCAGTCCAAGCGCGTGGATGTCATGGCAGGCACCATGGGCTGGACCGAACAACGCTCGAAAATCATGGCCTTGAGCGACCCTATCCACTATTTCAAGAACGGTATCACCCAGACAGACAAGACCAACTGGGACAGCCTCAAGGATTTGCAAGGCAAGAAAGTCGGCACCATCACCGGTTTTTCGTTCATCCCTGAGATGCGCAAGATCGATGGCCTGCAAGTCGCCCTGTACGACACGTCTGATGCGGCCGTTCGCGATCTGCTCGCCGGACGCATCGATGCGGTGATCGGCGACCCACCGGTCATGCAATACGCCATTTCCCGCAATGAGCAATGGCACCTGCATTTCAACGCCTTCGTCGACAACGATCCGAATTTCCCACTGCTGACTGGCTTGGGTCAGGTGGTGTTCGGCTTCAACAAGGCCAGTCCGGAACTGGTGACGGCGGTCAACGCGCAGATTCAGACGCTCTGGAAAAACTGTGAGATGCGCAAGATCGGTGCTCGCTACGGTTTGACCCAGGATGTCTGGTTCATGCCTGAAGGCAAGGACCTGCGCCTGGGCGTCGATCGCCCCGCGGACTGGACGCTACCCGGCTGCAAATAAGTGTGTGCGGCGATGGGGCGGACTCATGCGGATGCTTCGACTCATCGCGATACCTATAACAAAAAGAGGTTAGCCAAGATGTCGAGCCCGTCTGACAACGCGTTGCTGCGTGTGCACGAATTACACAAGAACTATGGCGATCTGGAAGTGCTCAAGGGCATCAGCCTGGAGTTGAAACCCGGTGAGACCCTGTCGCTGATTGGCCCAAGCGGTTCTGGAAAGTCCACCTGCCTGCGTTGCATCAATTACCTGGAAAAACCGACTAGTGGCGAGATCTGGCTGGGGGACGAACTGATCGGGCAGGTCAAGGACGGTAAGCGTTTACGTCTGATGAGTGACCGGGAGATGGCTGTGCAGCGCCGCGAGATCGCCATGGTGTTCCAGTTGTTCTATCTCTGGCCGCACTTGAACGTGCGCGATAACGTCGCGCTCGGTCCCATCAAGGCCCAGGGCATGCCGCGCAAGCAGGCTTATGAGATGGCCGACGCGATGTTGGAAAAAGTCCATCTGCGACACAAGGCCGAGTCTTATCCCGAGCAATTGTCGGGTGGTCAGCAGCAGCGGGTCGCCATCGCCCGGGCTTTGGCCCAGCAACCGAAAGTGATTCTGTTCGACGAACCGACCTCGGCGTTGGATCCCGAGTTGGTCGGCGAAGTGTTGGCCGTGATTCGCGAGCTGGCGCAAGAGGGCCGCAGCATGATCATGGTCACCCATGAAGTGAGGTTTGCCCGCGATGTGGCGGATCGGGTGATCTTCATGGACGGCGGACGCATTGTCGAACAGGGGCCGTCGGCGCAAGTGATCGACAACCCTTGTCACGAACGTACCCGCAGTTTTCTTGGGCGCATGGCTGTGGAGAGCGCTTGATGGCGAATCTGGAAACTTTCCTCGGGCTGTTGCCCTTGCTGTTCAAAGGCGCAATGAACGCACTGGAAATCGCCCTCTGCACCTTGGTGCTGGCCAGCGCGGGTGGTCTGGTGCTGGCGGTTTTACTGACATTCAGCCGATCGCGACTGGTACACGGCGCCATCGCCTGTTTCATCGAATGGATGCGCAACGTGCCTGCGCTGGCGCACCTGTTTCTGATCTACTTCGGGCTGTCCTATCTGGGAATCAATCTGCCCGCGTGGCTGGCGGCCATCGTCGGTTTGAGCCTGGTAGGCAGCGCAGTGCTGGCCGATACTTTCCGAGCCGGCTTGCAATCGCTGCACGTCGGCCAGCATGAATCCGGGCAGGCCATCGGCCTGCACCGTCTGCAAATCCTGCGCTACATCCTCTTGCCCCAGGCCCTGCGCGTTGCGTTGCCGGCTTATGCCAACTATGTCACGCAATTGATCAAGGACACGTCCATCGCCTCGGCCATTGCCGTGCCGGAAATCATGTTCCTGGCACGCAATCTTGTGACATCCACGTTCCAGACCTCGCTGATTTATCTGGCGGTGATGTGCATTTATGCGGCGATGATCCTGCCCATTGGCGTGGGATTCATCCGACTTGAACGTCATCTGGGGGCGGCGCGATGATCAGTTTTTTCCAGCAATACCCGGAATACTGGAGCGACTGGATCGCGCGCCTGCTACTCGGCGCACGGGTCAGCGCCGAGCTGTCCCTGACAGGCTTCGCCCTGGCGGCGATGTTGGGTGCGTTACTGGCTTGGGCGATGAAGAGTCCCAACGTATTGCTCAAGCGTCTGGCGGTGTTCTTCATCCAGGGGATGCGTGCGGTGCCGCTCCTGGCGTTGCTGCTGGCGCTGTATTTCACCTTGCCCAGCCTCGGGCTGACGCTGTCGGGTTACTGGGCCGGAGCCATCGGTTTGGGCTTGCAGGGCTCGGCCTACGTCGCGGAGATCCTGCGCGGCGGACTGGACTCCTTGCATCGAGGCCAACGTGAGGCGGCCATCGCCACCGGCCTGACGCCAGTGCAAGCCTTCACCGCCGTGATCTTTCCGCAAGCCATTCGCGGCATGTTGCCGCCGTTGCTCAACGCCTACGTGTCGATTCTGAAGGACAGCTCCCTGTGCGCCTTGATCGCCACCGATGAGTTGATGCTGGCGGCTCGGGCCATCGCGTCCGAATCCTTTTTGCCGATGCATATTTTCCTGCTGGTGGGGTTGTTCTATTTCGTCATCGCTTTCCCTCTTTCTCTGTTATCGCGAGTACTGGAAGTACGATTTTCTCGCGGACGCAAAACCATTCGAGGTTGAACACATGAACATCAAGGATCGAACCGCTTCCCACAGCATTGGCCAGTTGCGGCAAGCGCTGGAGTCCGGAGCGCTCACGAGCGAGTCCCTGGTTTGCGCGCAACTGGAGCGGATCGAGCGCTTCAACGGTCAACTCAATGCTTATGTCGAGGCCTATCCCCAGCGCGCGCTCAGTGCCGCCATCGCGGCCGATCGGCAGCGGGCTGCCGGTGTCAACCTGGGGCCATTGCATGGCATTCCGGTTGCGATCAAGGATTTGTTCGAGATCGACGGCAAGGCCATCACCGGTGGTTCGCTGGCGCAGGAGCCGCGTATCTCGCGGCTCACCGCCACGGCAGTGCAGCGGCTGGAGCGCGCCGGGGCGATCATCATGGGCAAGACCCACACCGTTGAATTCGCTTTCGGGGGATGGGGCACGAATGCGGTGATGGGCACGCCGTGGAACCCATGGGACGCCGACGTGCATCGTGCTCCAGGGGGTTCCAGCAGTGGTTCAGCGGTGGCCGTGGCCGGCGGGTTGGCAAGCGCGGCATTGGGCACCGACACCGGCGGCTCGGTGCGGATTCCCGCGGGTATGTGTGGTCTGGTTGGCCTGAAAACCACGCGTGGGTTGATTAGCCGTCACGGTTTGATTGAATTGTGTCCATCGCTGGATTCGGTGGGGCCGATTACCCACACCGTCGAAGACGCCGCGTGGATGCTTGACGCGCTGCTGGGGCCGGACCCGCTGGATCCGGTCTCGGCCAAGTCGCCAGTGTTCAGCGCCGCGGCAGGCTTGAATCTTCCGGTGAGCGGTCTGCGCATCTGGGTGCTGCCACAGACCGAGCGCGTACACATCGCGCCTGGCGTATTGGCAGCCTATGACCAGGGGCTTGAGCAATTGGCCGCACTGGGCATGCATCTGGTCGAACAGCCGCTACCGACTTCGCTGGAGCAGTGCATGCGCGTTGCCGGTGGCCTCATGAGTGCCGAAGGCTACGCCAGCCTTGGTAGCCTGTTCGAACGCGATGATCTGCGCTTCGATCCTCATGTGCAGCGTCGGGTGCTGAGCGGACGCGCCATCGATGCGGCGGCTTATATCCATTTGCACCACCAGCGACGTGTTGCCCGTCAGGCCATGGACGAGGCCATGTCCAATGTCGATGCCTGTGCGTTTCCGACCAACGCCATTGGCAGTGTGCCGTTGAATCAGGTCGATGAGTACGGTACGCCCCTGGCCTTGCTCGGCCGTTTCGCCAACCTGCTCAATCTCTGTTCAGTGGCGCTGCCGGCGGGCTTCGACGAACAACGTATGCCGGTCTCGATGCAGATCGTCGGGCGTGCTTTCGCCGAACCCTTGGTCCTGCGGATCGCCCATGCCTACCAGCAAGTCAGTGATTGGCACCAACGGCGACCTGTGGGTTGGGACCTGTCGGACAGGGTGGTGGCGTAATGGAAATCTGTGTCGTCGGTGCCGGAATCGTTGGCTTGAGCAGTGCCTGGTTTCTACACAAGGCCGGTCATAACGTCACCGTTATCGATCGTGCGGGGGAGCCAGGCATGGGAGCCAGTGCTGCCAATGGAGCGCAATTGAGTTACAGCTATGTGCAACCGTTGGCTGATCCCTCCCTGTTGCCGGGCATTCCGAAGATGCTGTTGGCGCGCAACGGACCGCTGAAATTTTCGCCGCAATGGAGCGTGGAACAATGGCGCTGGTGTGTGGAGTTTCTCGCGGCCTGCCGTACGTCCATTTCGCGTCAGACCACTGTCGAGCTGCTGGAACTGGCACATGAAAGTCGGCTGGCGCTGGACGCCTTCATCAGTCAGGAAAAGGTGCAGTGCGATTTCGCCCGTACCGGAAAACTGGTTCTCTACCCCGATGCTGAAAGCCTGCGCAAGGCCGGCGATCAGGTGAAGTTCCAGGCCGCCCAAGGCGCCAGGCAACAAAAAATCGTCAGCCCCGCCGAAGCCTTGTCGATCGAGCCTGCACTTGAGGGCTATAAGAAGGCGTTCCACGGCGCGATCCATACCGACAGCGAATGCGCGGTCGATGGTCGCAAGCTTTGTCAGGAGCTTGCGAGATTATTGAGCAAGCAGGGTGTGCGTTTTCTGTTCGACAGTGAGGTTGCCGCTTTCCGACGTGAACGCGGGCGCATCACCGCGTTGGAGATTCACCACGCCATCGAAGGCCCAGGTCTTTTAGGGACGCAGGCGGTCGTGCTGGCGGCTGGTGCTTACAGTGCGGAGTTGTTATCAGCGTTCGGTGTGCGCATGCCCGTCTACCCGCTCAAGGGATACAGCATTACGTTGCCAATCACTGATTCGATGAATGCACCGACGGTCAGCGTGACTGACATGCGGCGTAAAACAGTGTTCGCCCGGATCGGTGATCGCTTACGCGTCGCGGGGATGGTCGAGTTGTGTGGGCTGGACGCATCGATTCCCGTTAAGCGTATCGAACAACTGAAAGCCTCGACGCAGGCATTGTTCGGTCCGGGATGGAACGCCGATGATTGTCAGCCCTGGACCGGTTGGCGTCCGGCGACCCCCACCGGGCGGCCGATTCTGGCCGTCAGTGGTTGTGAGAACCTGTACGTCAATTGCGGCCAGGGTGCGCTGGGCATGACCTTGGCATTCGGTAGTGCCCAGCGTCTGGTCCGGTTGATCGACGGCACGGCGCCTTAACGTTCTCAATTCATGGAGTAAACCCGATGGCAACGATTCAACGTTTTCAGAGCAGCGTGCGGATGTCCGGTGTGGTCAGCCATGGCGATCTGCTTTACCTCTCCGGCCAGGTGCCCACTGATCTACAGGTTGGCATCGAAGAGCAGACGCAGCAGGTGCTGGCCAAGATAGAAGCCTTGTTGTCGCTGGCGGGCAGCGACAAGGGCCAGCTTTTGAGCGCACAGATCTGGCTCAAGGATATTGATCGTGATTTCGCTCTGATGAATTCGGTGTGGGACGCCTGGCTGCCAGCGGATAGTGCTCCGGCACGGGCCACTGTTCAGGCACGTTTGGCGCGGCCTGAGGTTTTGGTGGAGATCATGGTTGTAGCAGTGAGATCTGTTTCTGGTGTTTGAGAAGGTTCAGGCGTTCATCACCTGGTTGGCTGCAAACCCGTTGGCTGGTGATGTGACTCCCGGCTGCGGTGGGTTGCGCAAGGTACGCTGGTCTCGGGGGGGGGGGTAAGCGTGGTGGTACGCGGGTTATCTACTACAACGCGCTTCCTGAAGGCCACATCTGGTTGCTGATTGCCTACGCCAAGGCGAAGTTCGACAACCTGCCGACCGCCTTCCTGAATCAATTGAAAGAGGAGATCAGCAATGGATCATGAAATGGAGAACTTTCAGAAAGACTTGTTGGCTTCGGTACGCCAAATGAAAGCTGGCAAGGCGGCACGCACAACCGAGGTGACGCTTTCGGCTGCGGCTGAGGCCAGGGCTAAAGTCGGTGTATCTCAAAGTGCATTTGCTGAGCTTCTGGGTGTCAGCCTGCGTACCTTGCAGGATTGGGAGCAAGGGCGCCGGCGACCTGCCGGTGCGGCACAAACCCTATTAAGGGTTGCAAGCCAGCACCCAGAAGCACTGCGAGACCTTCAAGCCATCTGACGCTGGATTGCTTCGCCAATAGCGACCGTTACCGATCAACGTCTCGGAACGATTTTCCCGCTTCTCTCTCCATGGAGCGCCGGGGTAATCTGAACTGATCGTGTATCTATCTGATTTTGATTAATAAACTGGGTAAGATTTTTTTTATGGAATACGTTATGGGGTACCGCTGAGCGCGCTGTGGTTGTGTAACCAATAATGACTAGGATGGCATGCTCGCAAGAGGGCACCATTATCTCCCAAGGTACGTCGCCCAGAAGGACCCGTTGTCGGCAGCAACCGATCCGTATCTGACGTTTGCCAAAGGTAGAAAACGGCCAAGAGGAGCCATTCGTGAGAATCCGCTCCCGACCCTAAGCGGATAAATCGCTAGAACGGATGTTCGAATCGATTCGCTGAATTTCCGCCTCGCTCATCACTCGCCAATCATTTGGCAAAATACCGTACTCGAACTCAGCGCTTTCCAGTGCCTCATCCAATCCAAGTATCAAGTGGTCGCCTTCAATCTGGAGTTTTCCGTAGTCCTCAAAACGTATTAGCAGATACACCGGGTCATCGTCTTTTACCTCCAGGCCGAAAAGCACGATAGCGGTAACGTCAGGCCGGAAATCACTGACTGTCCTTACATAAGCAAACAGATGGCTTGTGGGCTGGGGCATTGCGTCGGCTGCATTTAATTGGTGATGGGTTACGGCATTCTATATGACCGCTTCTCGTCGGAAGCGGACGCACCCGACCGGTTGATCCACAACCCATTGCAGCCGTTCGAGGCGTCTACGAAACCAGGGGTGATTTAGGCTTCACTTTAGAACTTGGGATAGGAGCTCCGAGATTTGGGTCGATCATCGTCATCAGGATCTGGGTCTTCATTAGGAGCAATCGAATCACCAGAACCAGGTAGCATCGGGCCCGTCTGTCGAGCATTAGGGCCCACAGGTCGAAACCAGCTGCTGAAGGCTAACGCTTCCTCTTGAAGAAAATGCTCAATCCGCCTTTGCTGACCAGGGTTCAAGAACTTCCCGGCAACGCCTCGTCCCAGGGATTGGATTAGTAATTCGAGCTTTCTGGGATCCGGCTCGTCGAAAATTTTCACTCCTTTGGTGCCGTAAATCAGCATCATCAATCCATTGCTCAGCATTGCCTCGGCACGAATCGCAGCGAAAATGCGCGCGAACCGTGTGGTGTGATCGCCACCAGTTGGGATGCTCTTCAACCAGTCCAAAAGTGTCGTATGCTTTGGATAATCTGGATACCTATCAGGAAGCAAAGACGGCACGGAGCGGTTTACCGACCCAAGCGTAAGCGTAGGGAAGTTAGCCGGCTGTGGTTTTCGGTAGTAGGCCAAGGTATCTTCGGTGTTATAAACATAGGCAATTGGAAACCCAGCACTTTCAAATTCCAGATACTCGATCAGTTGTTCGTCGTCGAATGCGATTAGCTCACCGCTAGCGTGCACTTTCGTCTCGGCGAGCAACAGCGTCGAATCATCCAAGGTGGCTAAAAAATCTGCGCAGACCTTCCGCAGGGAGTCACCTTGCTGATTTGCGTAATACTCCAACGCTGAGCAACGGATACTATTGTCTCGGCAGTAGGCTTGGAGAGATGCCACTATAGCCGTCTGGACCTCGTTTTCTCTGGGCGTACGGCCCCTGTTTTTCTTCATTGACCCCTCGGTTTTTTATCCTCATAACCATGAATAGTGAGATAGTGGCCCTGTGCCGTCAACCTGGCGACAACAGGCGTGCGACCAATTCGCGCTCCTGACTCCAGCGCGAGGGACGATTGTGTCCGCAACTCTATGGACAGGTGAACAGGCACGCTTTCACGATAATACGAATACATCAGGAAGCGCTTACCGGACGGGGGAACTTATCCTCCATCAAATCACCGTGCTGACCGATTTCTGGTCACTGTGAGGGTCAGCTTTGGGTCAGCGAGTTGCCCTTCACTACCGGTGGCTCTCCTTTCGAAGTGGTTATCGAACCTCGTCGCATCCCCCGCCAAACTCCTCTTCCTGCCCGGAGCCTCAGGTAACATCCGGTTTTGGCATCCGGTTGCTAAGCGCTTGACCCATCCGGCGCAGTAGGTCCATATCGGCTGGCCCGGCTTTGGAGACACGCCGCCCTTGCCTGGCGTGACTGGCATGGATGATTTGGTAGCTCGCGTGCTGGCCGAGATCGACCGGCCCACAGGGCTGGTGGCACAGTCCATGGGCGGCATAGTCGCTGTGCTTGCAGCGCTTGAACGACCTGAGCTGATCACGCACCTGACGCTGACCGTCGCCTCTGGCGGGGTAGATATGTCTGCTCTGGGCGCGCATGACTGGCGCCCGGATTTTGCTGCCGCCAACCCGACACTGCCGAGTTGGTTTCTCGACGACCGCACGGACCTCACGCTCCGGTTGATTGAGTTGCGCATGCCAGTTCTGCTCCTCTTGGGGAGATTCTGATCCGATCAGCCCCGTTCGCGTCGGCCAGCGCCTTGCTCAACTGTTACCCCGTGCTGAACTACACGTTTTCCCAGGCGCCGATCACAATCTGGGCTTTACTCACGCAGCCGAAGTGGCGAGGTTGATCGAGAGACATCTGGCCTGCTTGTGAGCGGAGCAATTGTTGCCACCGCGTCGGACTGATTGTGCGGCCCCGTGCGTTTCAAGACCTAGCGGACAGACAACCGGAGGCATATCGCTCTAACCTCGCCGGATACTCTGCGCAAACCGCGTAGAGATGAAAAAAATCAAAGCATAGTTAAAACTGCACGAACCAAAATTGAATCTATGACATGTGATTTCGCACCTCGTTGACCACCTGCTATGGGTCGTTTTCTCCCGACTGTGACAGGCAGAATACGGCCAGCAAAAAACACTGGCTACAGGCAGCTATCAGGGGTAGATCCAACCGCTTGATGCGACTGCTTGGTTGAATTATTCGGAATTAATTTAGGGTTGGGATCACTCGTCTACATCATCAAAAATACTACGGCCGATATAAAAGTTTGCACTTTGTTCATCAATCACAATATTTCGCGAAGTAGAGCTATCCACCTCTGTTGGATTTTCTTCAATCCACTCTTGAACCTGCAGGCGCTCTCTTTTGACGACCTTTCTAATACGCCAGCTTTGTGGATATTCTTTCTCTATCGAGGAAAGCAACTGCGTGAAGCGTCTCATGTGCCATTCAGGGTCGTCTTCTGGGTCGCGATTTGCTTGATGTTCAAGACGAACCTCCTCTATGCGCGGCAGCACTTTAATACGGACGCCTTCTCGCAATCTGCTCCGCTCCTTGTCATTTAGCAGTAAACGCAGCTCCGGATCGCTTAGTGCACGAGCATCGTCGCCATTGAGAGCGTATTGGCTAACAGTTTCGATAAAGGACTTACGTGTGTTTTCAGGCAGGAGGCCAAGTTTGAACAGACGAATAGCGAGATCGACCTCGACGGAAAACTCTAAGTATAATGTAGGCTTCGCGATGGACTCCATCAATGCCAGATCCACCGAGAGATACGCTTCCAAAAATTGCTTGCTACACCGTCCGGCCAAGAACCCTAGTAAATGCCTTCGGGCCCCCCAAGTTGACATCCAGTCGGTCTTGTAAGCAGGAGTGGTTTTATGCGCCACAAGGCGTCCAATGAGTAGATCAAATAAGGAGCTTGGAGCTACTACGGCCCCCTCAATCCCCGTGTCTCCACAAGTTATCTGCCGCATCAGCTTTTCAGTGTCACTGCCACGCACATAGATACCTAATAGCTCTGGACTTGCTCGAAGCATCGCAGAGTAAGCATCCCCGATGGTGGGGTGTTTGAAGGTCCAGTAAGACTCTCCGTCTGAGATGACATGCACTGCTAGACTACCGCGCAGGGCTTCGAGTGCTGCTGTGCACGCGCCCAGATCGCTGTTCAATCGCTTCAGGGCCTCCTCCTCAGCAGCTGTCAGTGAAATCGGACTCGACAAGCGCCCATTGGACATATAAATCAAGGCCAATGCCGCTTTACTACCTGTGTCTAGCTCCTTACAGATGTCTATGAGCAATTGCTCGCGCTTGTCGACAAACGTCGCCAAGCTCCACTCGGACAAGTAAAGATTCTTAGTAAAGAAAGGATCTGCCAGCCTCCTGGCAATTTCCGGAATGAACCTGTCGTGTTGCGCAACTGATTCCAGATGTGGCTTCACAGCAGAACGAAACTCTCGAGGTTGCCCTCCTAGCTTCATGTGGTTGTAGAGAATCTGTCGCCGTTCATCTCCCGTTAGATCATGGACATCAATTACAACCTGGCTTTCTTGAAATAAGGGAAAGGCACCTTCCTTCAAATCCTGCCGCGCTCGGTTATAGATGTAGTCGCGTGACGTCATGACCACGCGATTTCCCTGGCGGAGTATCGTCTTCACCTCGTTCAGGATGTGGTTCCAATCGGAGACAAGGTTTCGTTCGTATTGAGTCACTCCGAAGGCGTCGTCGATCCAGAAAAGCTGGGACTTTTCATGTGGATTCCAATGGTCCACGACGGACCTTGGAGTCGCCAGCTTAACCACAGACGCGCCCCACTGGTCAGCTGATGACATAGCAAGTAATGAGGCTATAGTTGTCTTCCCTGATGCTGGCTCGCCGATGAGAAGTACGAAACCGTGTATATCGAGTGCTCTAGCTGCCTTCCGATAGGACTCGGTCAGAACAATTTTGGCTAACTCTTCGCGCATGGATTCGAGAACAGCTGTGGCTTGAGCATATGCCCGCTCATCTAAAATTTGGCTTAAGTCTCCGAGCCCGTAAACCCGTGGGACCATCATTCTTAGATGCTTGCTTTCGCGAATTTGATCCTCAAGCCAAGTCACACCACATATCAGAATGTCCTTGACACCAATCTCTTTAAATCTCTCCTTGAGTTTTAATTCAGTCTCCCCGGAAATGCCTGCATTTGTCATCAATACATAGACGTCGCACTCACCCCTTTCGACTAATCGTTTGACCTTACTGATTTCTTCTTCGATATCTGATGGCGTAAAAGTGTGTCCGACGCGGCTAGTGAACTTACATTGAATGACAAATTGACCCGATAATAACTCATTATTCTTGGGGTTCCAGGCTCCTGAAAATGCGCCATCTCGTCCGCCGTCATTCGTATCTAGAAATGATACGACAGTTTGGCCGAGAACTTCCCGTGACACGGACAAGCATAATTGCTGAAAGCTGTGCCAGCCCAACGTGTGGAGATTGAACATGAGAACCTCAGACTTTAAGTCGTAAACCCAATTAATTATAGCGCTGTCTGTATCGGGCGCAGGGGCTGAGTATTGGAGGCTAAGATATATTCGCATGCTCCGCCGGAAATTTAGCAGCTTGGAGCCAAAAAATTTCAAAGCGATACTTGAGCAACGGCCTATCTCAATGGCCCTTTTGGCCGATTGCTGTCCTTCGAGAGAGGCCGCTATCGACCCAAAGCAACCTGTGCCACTTAAGCTAGAAAGGCCGCACCAAACAAAAAATTAAATCAGACATAGCGACGGTCAAAACCAAGCCGTCACTATGCGGCCGTTTGCGAATGATCCGCGATCAATTATGCAGTGGCCGTCCTAGCTGAACCTAGTGCAGGTGCTGTGCCGTTACCCCAGCTTATTGGAATCATAATTACTATATTTGACGCCATAAGTTTATCGTTTAGCGCTTCCAAACAAGATAAGTAGTCGTGGAAAGCCGAGGGCGTATTTTCATTTGGAGCACTGAATGCAATCGTCATCATTGCTGCACCAGGGTCACCTGGGATCGGGAAAGACCTGCGCGCTTGACTGCATAAGCCGATAAAATTATGAGTGCTCATTTTATCGCAAAGCTCAATTGCATCCTGATCAATAAACATAATGTATTTTTCGGAAAATTTATTGATGCTTGCAGTTAGCTGGATAAAAGCATCAGTCACATAGTTAAGCCAGTCAATACTAGGAAAAACAGGAGCCTCATGGCGAGAGTTGATAAATCGAGTTTCAGCTGCCCGCGCCATCTCGGTAATTCTTGAGAAAGGCATCTCGCCATCTTCCTGTGGATGTTTCGCCGTTGCCTTAACAATATTGAACAATACGCTTCCAATTTGGTGAAGAGCTGGGCGCAAGGAGTACAAGCTTGTAGTTGAAAGTTTAAGTCTTGCTTGTTCGTTATTCGCCGAAAGACTTATGTCGACAGCAACAATTACAACTAGTGCAGACAAAAAGCAGGTGCCCAGGCTAAGCGCAAAGTTTCTAGTGTCTCCACTGGAGAATGCATAGAGGACTGCACAAAGGATTGTAGCAATCAATATTGCAGTTAACGGCTTCCAAGTTCTAGCAATCTGTCTCAGTAGCATTTGTTTTTCTCGTATGATTCCGTCGCTGATATGCATTCTATTTTGCCAAAATAGAGGTTTGTTCTACAAAAGAAAGTGCATTAAAAGAACTTCCGGCGGGCGCATGGGCTTCCCTTCGCGCGATGGCACGCAGGGCAGGACATGAAGCCGGTACGTCTGCACTCGCAAGTGAAGAAGATGGATAAATCCCCTTGCCTGAATACCTGCTTATGGCCGAAAGGGGACGATTCCGTCTTTGTGCTTGTTGGATGGGCCCGTCGCAACCCGAGCCCAACAAACGTGCTTCCAACCGGTAATTTCAGCTTTGTGCCGCAAGTCGTTCCGATTGCTGGATTGCGGGTTTTGGTAATGCCATGCGCAGGCTTTCGCGATACTGTTCCGCCGGTGCTTCGTGGGTAACCTCGACAACAGAATCGTAATTTTCTCGAATGACCGACTCAATCTCAGCAATGTCCGCGCGGAAGAACTCCTTGCGCCCGTTAACCTTGTTGAGACGACCTACGGCAAAGCGTTCGTGCAGTTTTGCTTCCAATGCGGGAGCGTTATTCGAGAAGACCATCGCATGCACGTCAAACCAAAACGGTACCGACGCATCACCCAGCTCATCAACTCGATCCATGGGCTCCAAGCGGCGTGTCATACCGATCTTGTAAATCCCTTCTCCGAATGCCCCTAGGTTGGAGATCACGTACACATAGCCGGCCTTGGCATTCTGTTCGCGATAGTCAATGAGCTTTTCTTCGCTCTCTAGCTCGGCTCGGCCCGCTTCGACCTCGGCTAGCTTCGCCAGTAAGGCGGCACGCTCTTCTTCAGATCCTACTTTGTCCAGGCGAGCCTGGAGGTCGCGCATGGCGGTCGTAAAGTGTTTGCGCTCCTTGGCTATCTTCTCCCGGGCTGCGCGAATCTCCTGCTCCAGCTTCTGTTGTTCTCGCAACTCTTCTCGGGCGCGCTTCGCTTCTTCCTTTTCCTCTTGCTTCTTGATCTGAAACTCTTGGGCAAGGTGCAGTTCATCGAGCTTGAGGCTCAAATAAGCGCGCGATATCTCTACGCTCATAATCTTGCCAAGGCGGTTGCAGGTTTCGAACGATTTGAGAATTCGTTTCTCGCCCAGTTCGACGTTGTCAAATTTAACGTTGTCCACACAGACATCGGCTTCGTTGTTGAACGAGCGAATCACCAGCTTGATCATGTCGTTAACGAGCTTCCGACCTTGAGCCTTGCTGTCGTTGACCGTCCAGTCCATGTTCCCGGTCGCTGCCTCCCCGCCCTTAATCATCGCTTTCTGACGCTCGCGGACACTTTCCAGTCGGGACTTGTATTCTTGGCTGGTGGTTAGCTTGAACTTGGGTTCATAGAGCGCAAAGCTTTCCAGCAGTAACGTCTCCTCCCATACGAGTATCTGCCCCTGCAAATCAGAGGAGCGTTGCGCTAGCGCAGCCACCTCCTGCTCAGCGCTCAGAGCTTCTTGGCGGACGGCAGTAAGCCTCTCTTTCTCTTGCTCGATTAGCTTCTGAACCTCCAAGACGTCCATGGCGCCGATCTTCGTAGTGAGCGCTTGGAGCTGCGCATATTGCGTTTGGAGATCCGCAAGCTGGGCTTCCAAATCATCCGCGCGTTGCCGGTGGGCGGGGCCTTTCCAATAGTCGCTAAGGGACACGGGTTCCTTCCTCGTTTTTGAATCAAATGGTCGTTCAGTTCCAAACCAACGCAGCCGCCTTTACAGCGCAAAGCGTGAAGGCCGGCTGCGCAGTGATTCAATCGCTTTCAGCGTTGATATGCATCAGGTCGGGGTGGGGCTCGTCAGGAAGGAAGGCGAAAATGCAGAGACTTCTTTCCTTGTGTGGTGAGCCATTATTAGGCCATCCATGGCTAGAATGAGCTGAAACAGCCATTCGTGCAAATCGTTGATGTGCTTGGGGTTGACAACCTTCCATGATGGAATGCGCGACGCAGCAAGCAAGTTTTCAGGTTGACTCCCGGCCGGGAACGTTTGCTAAGCCAAAATTACTCAACGACAGGAGAAGCTCTTAAAGAGTTGGTAGATAACGTATGGGGTGCGGATGCAGAAGAGATGGTACGTGCATTAAAAAAGGCAGTGTCCACTCAAAGGCTTAGACTTGGCGGCTCTGATTTTCAGGTCTGAAAGGCGTGTGGTTCGGGCTCCCATGGGTACTCCAACGCTGTTTGTGTATTCCAAAATTTACCAGTCACGGGCTTGGAATACGCCTTGGAATACATTTCAAAATGGATCTGCCTGAAGCGCTGTGGAGCTCAATGGCCCTGAAACCCCCGTATTTACTGGATTCCAGGCACAAAAAAAGACGTCCATGGACGTCTTTAGATGATGAAGTGGTGGAGCCGGGGGGATTTGAACCCCCGTCCGCCAGTACTCCGCTGTCGGTACTACATGCGTAGCCGTGTCTATTAAGTTAACCCTCAGCGACCCGACGGGCAGGGTGCTTTGGGCGAGTTGTGTAAGTTTTAGCCGCTTCGTCCACAACGTACTGCACGGCGATTCTGTTCTATATGACAATCACTTTGGGTTTACAGACATCCCCTAATGATTGCTGGACCCGAAGGTACCAGAAGCTCAGGATCTAAGGCTGCTTACGCAGCGATAGCGAATTCCTGGCCGTAGTTTTCGTCATTGGCAACTATAGAAGTTGCAACAGTGGATTTACGAGTTCTGTTACCAACTCGGCATGCACCTAAAGTTTCGCAACCGGCGTCGAATCCTAAACGGCCCCGAACCTGTCACTCCGTGGAGCTGGAGGAGTGGCAGGCATTTGCAGTGTACGCCAATCCGCGTCTGAGGCCAACCCGAAGGTTGGCCTGGTCTTGATTACTGCGCTGGCTCGTTACTCAGTTTGTCCACGCGGGCGAGTGCTTGGGTGGCTGCAGCGATGCATTTTTTCTCATCACCGGCAGCATTGGCGGCTTCGGCGTCGCCCTGCAGGCGCTTGATCTCCATGGTGGTGTTTTCGGAGGTCGCAGGCAGCGTAGTTACTTTATCCTTCAATTCCTGGAGCTTGACTGTGCAGAGGTTGTTGTCCGCGGCAAACACCGGAGAGGCCAACATCGCAGCGGAAATGAACAAGCCAGCAAGTGCGGTGCGCTTCATGTGTATCTCCTTGAACGTTTGGTCTCGGTGCCGCTGGACAGTCGCGGCCGGGCCGAGTCGGTGGATGGCCCAGCGCAGCCGGGCCTATTCAAGTGACTACAGCGACGCGCAGGAATTCGATTTTTCTTCGAGTCCCATCGCAAGGCCCTCACCGTTGGCGGGTTTGGGGCGGGTGACACGGTCTACCAGATACACCAGCCCGTGGTAGTCAATTGCGCCGTGTTGGGTAAGACCGATCTCACAGGTGCGGCTGGTGGAAACCCCTTCGCTGCAATGCTGTACCGCGTCCTTGAGTGAGCGCAGCGAGTGGGCGTTCAGCTCTGGCGTGGAGAAGCCCTTGTCGCCGGCGAAACCGCAACAATGGATGCCTTCCGGGATGACCACGTTTTTACTGCACTTGTGCGCCAGGTCGATCAGCGCCTGGCTTTCGCCGAGGTGCTGCGTGCTGCACGTGACGTGTACCGCGATGGGCGCCTCTTGGGGGGTGAAGTCGAGACGATCCATCAGATGGGTGCGGATGAAGCGCACTGGGTCATACAGGTCCAGGCGCACGTCGCCAAGGTCCTGGACCAGCCGCAATGTGCAGGGGCTGGTGTCACAGTAGATAGGGTCGAGCCCGCCGCGACTGGCGTGCAGCAAGGCGCCGATCAGTTCCTGGCGCTTGTGTTCGGCCTGTTCGGTGTAGCCTTTGGACGCAAAGGGTTGGCCGCAGCAGAGGCTGTCCACGTTGTCTGGAAAGACTACCTGATAACCGGCCTTTTCCAGGAGACCGCGGGTCTTGTCGTACAGCGACATTTGCTCCTTGTCCGCTGCCGCCGGGCCCATGACCCGCGACACGCACGCCGCCAGGTACACGACTCTCGGCCGTTCGTCCGACACGGCGGGGCTGAAACGGATGGCCTTTTCCGGCTGGGGCATGGCGTTGGTCCACTGTGGCACCTGGCCTTTGGATAGCCGCGTCAACGAGGCCGACAGTTTCGCCAGGCGGGGGGCGCCCAGCAGCATGCGCGCACCGTTGGCGACGTGGAGGGCGAAGCGTGCGCCTTGCAATGTGGTGGCGAAATTTCCTTCAATCCAGTTGGCGGTTTTCGTCTTCGTCGCGTCACGGCTGCGCAGTTTTTTCACCAGCTCGCCGGTATTGATGCCTACCGGGCAACGTTGTGCACACAGCCCCGTGGCGGCGCAGGTATCGATGCCCTGGTATTGGTAGGCACGTTCCAGTTCGGTGGTGTCCGTGCCGGCGCGTTTCTTGGCTTGGATATCCCGCCAGATCACGATGCGCTGGCGCGGGCTCAAGGTCAGGTCCTTGGACGGGCACACCGGCTCGCAAAAACCGCACTCGATGCACTTATCCACAATCTCATCGGCGGCCGGCAGCGGTTTGAGGTGCTTGAGGTGGATCTGCGGGTCTTCGCTGAGCACCACGTCCGGGTTGAGGATGCCGTTGGGGTCGAGCAGGCGTTTGAGCTGCCACATCAACTGATAGGCGTCACTGCCCCATTCCAGCTCGACGAACGGCGCCATGTTTCGTCCGGTGCCATGTTCGGCTTTCAGCGAACCGCCGAATTCCACCGCCACCAACTGCGCCACGTCGTCCATGAACGCCTGGTAGCGTGCGACTTCTTCAGGGTTGTTGAAGCCTTGGGTGAAGACGAAGTGCAGATTGCCTTCCAGCGCGTGTCCGAAAAGGATCGCTTCGTCGTAGTGATGTTTGTCGAACAGTTCGATCAGACGGTTGACGCCAATGGCCAGTTGCTCCACCGGAAAGGTCACGTCTTCGATGATCACCGTGGTTCCGGTTTTGCGTACCGCACCCACGGCTGGAAAGGTGTCTTTGCGGATCGCCCAGAGCCGGGCATTTTCCCGTGGGTCCTCGGTAAAGTCGACCTGTTTTTCCACCGGGAAGCCGGCCAGGGAGGCCATGATCCGGGCCAGTTGCTCTTGCAGTAAAGATGAAGAGGCGGCGCGGGATTCGATCAGCAAGGCGCAGGCATTGGTCGACAGATGTTGTACGAAATCCGGCATGCCCGGTTTGTCCTGCACCGAGCGCAGGCTGCGGCGGTCCAGCAGCTCCACGGCCGAGACTGGCTGGCTTTTCAGCACGGTGACGGCGTTGCAGCAGGTTTCCACATCGGGGAAGACGATCAGGGCCGAGGCTTTGTTCGGATGATCGATGACGGTGTTGTAGGTCACCGCACTGATGAAGCCGAGAGTGCCTTCGGAGCCGACCAGCAGGTGGCTCAAGATATCCACAGGCTCGTCGAAGTCCACCAGGGCATTGAGTGACAGGCCGGTGGTATTTTTCAGACGGTATTTATGCCGGATTCGCGCAGCCAATTCAGTGTTGGCGCGGGTCTCACGGCCCAGAGTCGCCAGGCGTTCCAGCAGTTCGCCATGGCTCGTACGAAAAGCCGCCACGCTGCTGTCGTCTTCGGTATCCAGGCGCGTGCCATCGGCCAGTACCAGGCGAATGCCGGCCAGGGTGTGATAGGTGTTCTGCGCCGTGCCGCAGCACATGCCGCTGGCGTTGTTGGCGACGATGCCGCCGATTTTGCAGGCGTTGATCGACGCCGGATCTGGGCCGATCTTGCGCCCGAACGGCGCCAGCCAGGCGTTGGCCTGGGCGCCGATCACGCCGGGCTGCAAACGGATCTGCGTGCCCTGTTCACGAATCTCGCGCCCGTTCCAGTTATCCCCCAGCACAATCAGCACCGAGTCGCTGATGGCTTGCCCGGACAGGCTGGTGCCGGCGGCGCGGAAAGTGACGGGCACCTGGTCGCGCTGGGCCAGTTTCAGCAGGGCGATCACTTCATCTTCGGATTCGACGCGCACCACCAGTTTTGGAATCAGCCGATAGAAACTGGCGTCGGTGCCGAAGGCCAAAGTCGACAGCGGATCGTCGAAACGGCGTTTCTGCGGGATCAGTTGTTGGACGTCGTGTAGGAAAGAGGCTGGAAGGGTCATTGGTCCTCCAGAATCAAGACCACCAGATCCTTCGGACCATGGGCGCCGTAGGCCAGGACTTGTTCGATGTCGGCGGTTTTCGACGGGCCCGATACCAGCAGGGCGTTGGTGGGCATGCCTTGGGCCCACTCGAATTCCTGCTGCACTTCATAGAAGTTGTCACGGATCTCGCTGGCCTTGAGCAGGGCGAAATGCACCGGAGGGACCAGGCTCATCAGTCGCGGCTCTTCCCGGGTTGGCCAGAGAATCAGGCTGCCGGTGGCGGCGATGGCGCCAAGGGTCCCGGTCAGGCTGGCGGGGGTGTCGTTGAACAATTCGGCCTTCCACTCTTCTACCGGACGGTCGTAGGCCTTGAGGGTTGGCAGGTCCGGATTGTTCGCCCAGAACTGTGTGATTTTTTCCCCGTGCGCGGTGGTCGGGGCGATGAGCAGGCTCGGCAATTGGCGGTCGCGCAGCAATTGCGCGAGTAGGGTCGGCCAGCCTTCGTCGGACGTCAGGTGGATTTCGGTGTGCACCGCCTCCATCAATTTGCGCAATTGCGGGATACGTTCTTCGGGCGCATAGCGGTAGGTCTGCGTCACCAGCTCGACGTCGAAGTTGTCGGCAACGGGCGTGGCGCCGGTCAGGCTTTTACGCAGCTTGGCGAGGATATTGTCCTTGGCGCTCATCGGCGGTCTCCCTGCTGGTTCAGGTGTTCGCGGGCCAGGTCATGCAATGAGCGGGCGGCGGGTTTGGGGGCGCTGTGGTTCTGGGTCCAGGGGCCGACGTTGTTGGGCGTCAGGGCGCGCAGGCGCGTGGCGAGGAACCCGAACAGCCGATACAACCGTGGCGAACTATTGAGTCGAGCCCAGGCATTCCAGATGAAGCGTTCCTTGGGCGAGTATTTGCTGCCCTGGCCGCGCATCACTTGATGGGGGCTGTCCGGCGCCTTGACGTTTTCTTCCCGCAGCCGTCGAAGCAAAGCCGGGATCGGAATTTTCACCGGACACACTTCACCGCAGGCACCGCACAGCGAAGATGCGCTCGGGTGGTCCGGCACCTTGGCCAGGCCGACCATGTGCGGCGTGATGATTTTTCCGATAGGTCCCGGGTAAACCTCGCCGTAGGCATGACCGCCGATTCGGGTATAGACCGGGCAATGATTCATACAGGCGCCGCAGCGGATGCAGTTCAGCGTCTGGCGCAATTCGCTGTCGGCAAACGCCTGGCTGCGACCGTTGTCGAGCAGGACCAGGTGGACTTCCTGGGGGCCGTCCAGTTCCTCAGGCTTGCGCGGGCCGGAGATCATGTTGACGTAGGTGGTGATCGGCTGGCCGAGGGCCGAGCGGGTCAGCAGCGACAGCAGCGGCACGACGTCGCGCAGGTTCTCGACGACTTTTTCGATGCCGGTCACGGCAATGTGCACCGGCGGCACGGTGGTGGACATCCGCCCGTTGCCTTCGTTTTCCACCAGCAGCAGCGTGCCGGTTTCAGCGACGGCGAAGTTGACGCCGGAGACGCCGATGTCGGCCTCGAAGAATTTCTGCCGCAATACCTTGCGACCGATCTGAATGAGTTGGTCAACGTCCTTGGTGTACTCCACGCCGAGTTTGTCGTGGAACAAGGACGCGACCTGACCGGCATTCTTGTGGATCGCCGGCATAATGATGTGTGAAGGCTTCTCGTGGTCGAGCTGGACGATGTATTCCCCCATGTCGGACTCAAGACATTCAATGTCCCGAGCCTCGAGGAAATGGTTCATCTCCATCTCTTCGCTGACCATCGATTTGCCCTTGATCACTTGCCGCGCCTCGTGAGCGCGGATGATCGAGAGGACGATGCCATTGGCTTCGTCCACCGTTTCCGCCCAGTGCACATTCACACCGTTGCGGGTCAGGTTGCTTTCAAGTTGCTCGAGCAAGTCGGGCAGCTTCGATAACGCACGGGCGCGGACGGCATTGCCCAGCACGCGCAGGTGTTCTCTTTCGTGGGCATCGCTGAAGGACGTTGCCCGCTTGGTCATCAGTGAATCCATCGCGCTGCGAAAGTTGTTTCGCAGTTGCGTGTCGGCCAGGGCCTTGTGGGCTCGGGCGCGAAAATCTTCCTGCACCTCAACGGTCGGAATCAGCGTCGGCGTGCTCATGCGACACCTCCGCTACGCTGCCAGAGGAAGCTCGCCAGGTGCTGGCCGCGTAACGCCTCCTGCTGCTTTTCCAGTGCGCCGTTGATGTTCATCAGGCAGCCACAATCGGCACTGATGACCTTGTGCGCGCCGGATTCCTTCAGCGCTCGGGTCTTGTCGGCCACCATCGCGCCGGAAATATCCGGCATGCGAACGCTGAACGTCCCACCAAAACCACAGCATTCACTTTCGTGGCTGTGGTCGACTCGCTCCACATTGCGCAGCTGCGCCAACAACGCGCGGCCGTGCAGGTGGGTGTTCATTTCACGCCGTGCCGAGCAGGACGTGTGCAGCGCAACCTTCACCGGTTCACCGCTGTCGTTCAGCTGCACCTTGCAGACAAACAGCAGGAATTCAGCCAGTTCATAGGTCCGGGCCGCCAGGGCCTGGACCTGTTTGAGCGTGTCGGGCTCGTCCTTGAACAGGTCGGCATAATGCTCGCGCAGCATGCCGGCGCAGGAGCCTGAGGGCACCACCACCGGATAGTCTTCGGCAAACAAGGCCAACTGCGCCCGTGCCACTGTCCGCGCTTGCTCGGTGTAGCCCGAGGTGTAAGCCGGTTGGCCGCAGCAACTTTGCCCTTGCGGGTAGTCCACCCGGATTCCTTCGCGCTCCAGCAGATGAATCGCATCCATCCCGGCTTCGGGATAGAACAGGTCCACCACGCAAGTGCCGAACAGGTAGACCCGTTGCGGTTTTTCGCTGGGGTACTGCCGAGGCTCGGGCAATGGCGGGGCGACACGGGTCGCGTTCGGCACGGCGTTGTAAAAAAGCTCGCTCATCAGGCGTGTCTCCGGGTGGTCCCGGTTATCCGTCCGCTGAGGCTGCTGAATATAGCCAGGAAATCTTTCAGCAGCCTTGCAGACCCGGTGGTGAATAGCAGACGCCGAATCACGGTTCGGCGTCGGTTTTTTCAGTATTGCGTGTAGGACTTAATGAACCAGCATGCCGGTAAACCAGTAGGCCTGGGCCAACGTGATCAGGCCGACAATCGTTGCAAAGAATAGGCTGTGTTTGAGGGTGAAACGGAACAGATCCGATTCCTTGCCCACCAGCCCGGTCGCGGCGCAGGCCACCGCGATCGATTGTGGCGAAATCATCTTGCCGGTCACGCCGCCGCTGGTGTTGGCCGCGACGAGCAAGGTGTCGTTGACGCCGATCTGGTGCGCGGTGGTGGCTTGCAGCGAGCTGAACAGGGCGTTGGATGACGTATCGGAACCGGTCAGGAACACACCCAGCCAACCCAGGAACGGCGAGAAGAACGGGAACGCCGCGCCCGTGCCGGCCAGCACCAGGGCCATGGTCGACGACATGCCCGAGTAGTTGGTGACGAAGGCGAATGCCAGCACCATGCCGATGGACAGGATCGGCCAGCGCAGCTCGAAAAGTGTCTCTTTAAAAGTGGTAAGACCAGTTTTGATATTGATCTTCAGCACCAGCATCGAGATCAATGCGGAGAAGAAAATCGCCGTGCCGGTGGCGGAAATCGGATCAAGCTTGAACACGGCCGGAATGGCAGTGGGGTTGATCACGATGGGCGCGACCTTGATCACCATCTGGTCCAGGTGCGGGATGGCGAAGTTGAACACCCAGCCGTACATCGAACCGCCAGCGGCGAACATCGCCTTGAACGGCTTGAGGGTCCAGATCGTCACCAATACGGTCAGGATCAGGAACGGCGACCAGGCCTTGATGATTTCCCCCAGGCTGTAGGGCGAAGCCACGGTGCTGCGCGGTTGACCGAAACCGCCGACGTTGGCGGTGACCGTTGCGCTGGAGGTGGCGCCGGCAATCTGGGCGCCAGCGGTGCGCTTGGGCTGCCAGACTTTCAGGAACAGCGTCAGGGAAATCAGGCTGGCCAGGGCGGAGGTGATGTCCGGCAGTTCCGGGCCAATGAAGTTGGAGGTGAAGTACTGGGTGATGGCAAAGCTCAAGCCAGCCACCAGTGCCGCTGGCCAGGTCTCCCGCACGCCGCGCAGGCCGTCCATCATGAACACCAGCCAGAACGGCACGAACAACGACAGCAAGGGCAGTTGGCGACCGGTCATGGCGCCGATCTTGAAGGCGTCGATCCCGGTGACCTGACCGGCCACGATGATCGGAATGCCCAACGCACCGAACGCGACCGGGGCGGTGTTGGCGATCAGGCACAGGCCGGCGGCGTACAGGGGGTTGAAGCCCAGGCCGACCAGCAGGGCGGCAGTGATCGCCACCGGAGCACCGAAACCGGCGGCACCTTCCAGGAATGCGCCGAAGCAAAAGCCGATCAACAGCACTTGCAGGCGCTGGTCATCGGTAATCGACAGCACCGAGCTGCGAATCACCTCGAACTGGCCGCTCTTGACCGTCAGTTTGTAGAGGAATACGGCGGCGACGATGATCCAGGCGATGGGCCACAGACCGTAGGCAAAGCCATAGCCGGCGGCTGCGAAGGCCATGTCGGCGGGCATATTGAACGCGAAAATCGCCACGCCAATCGCCAGCGCCAGGGTGATGCTGCCGGCCACATGCCCCTTGAGGCGAAACACCGCCAAGGCCAGGAAGAAAAATACGATGGGAATGACGGCCGCGAGTGCGGACAAGCCGAAGCTGCCGAGCGGGCTGTAGAGCTGTTGCCAGGTTTGCATAATGGGTGGGCCCCTAATTGTTGTTGGTCAGGCACTGCCAGCGGTTTGGTTAATTGGTAATACCAATTTACAATCGCTGTTGGCTAGGGTAAAAGCCTTGGTTGTCGTGTGTCAATTTGCCGCCCTGAAAATTTCGTCGAATAAGCGGTGCAGAGCGCATCTGATCCGGTGGTGAAAAACGGCGTTGATGGGTGTGGACACGGCCCGGATGGGCCAGAATAGAGAGCCCGGCGAGCCGTCGGGATCGTGGAGAATTGAGTTATGGGGTTTGATCAGATTCGTCAGCGCCGTTTGTCTGACGATATTGTCGAGCGGCTTGAAGGCATGATCCTTGAGGGCACGCTCAAGTCCGGTGAGCGGCTGCCGGCCGAACGGACCCTGGCTGAGCAGTTCGGTGTGTCACGCCCTTCGTTGCGCGAGGCGATCCAGAAGCTGGCGGCCAAAGGCTTGTTGGTCAGTCGCCAGGGCGGCGGCAACTATGTGGTGGAGTCGCTGGGCTCGACGTTCAGTGATCCGCTGCTGCAGCTTTTGGAAAGCAATCCCGAAGCGCAGCGCGACTTGCTGGAATTCCGTCACACCCTGGAAGCGTCCTGTGCTTATTACGCGGCGCAGCGGGCCACGGATGTAGACCGCGAGCGGCTGACGGCGGCATTCGACGAGCTGCAGGATTGTTACTCGCGTCACGAGGAGGTGAGCCGGGCGGAGGAGGGCGCGGCGGATGCCCGGTTTCACCTGGCGATTGCCGAGGCCAGTCATAACGCGGTGTTGCTGCACACCATCCGCGGCTTGTTCGACCTGCTCAAGCGCAACGTCGTCACCAATATCGGTGGCATGTACAAGCAGCGCAGTGAAACTCGCGACATGCTGATCAGCCAGCACCGAGAGCTGTACCAAGCCATCATGGACGGGCACGCCGAACAGGCGCGGGAAGTGTCCAGCCGGCATATCTTGTATGTGCAGGAGGTTTTGGAAGAGGTGCGTCAGGAAGTGCAGCGCGTGGCGCGGGCAGAGCGGCGTAAAGGGATGTAATTGCGCCGGTGGACCCCTGTGGGAGCGAGCCTRCTCGCGAAAGCGGTCTGTCTGGCACATCATTGCCGGATGTGTCGACGCCATCGCGAGCAAGCTCGGCTCCCACAGTGGATCTTCAGTGAGCACAGATTCTGTGTATTGCCGGAATTTAGTGTGGGAGCGAGCCTGCTCGCGANCGCCATCGCGAGCAAGCTCGGCTCCCACAGTGGATCTTCAGTGAGCACAGATTCTGTGTATTGCCGGAATTTAGTGTGGGAGCGAGCCTGCTCGCGAAAGCGGTCYGTCTGRCACRTCAYTGCCGGATGTGTCGACGCCATCGCGAGCAAGCTCGGCTCCCACAGTGGATCTTCAGTGAGCACAGATTCTGTGTATTGCCGGAATTTAGTGTGGGAGCGCGCCATCGCGAGCAAGCTCGGCTCCCACAGTGGATCTTCAGTGAGCACAGATTCTGTGTATTGCCGGAATTTAGTGTGGGAGCGAGCCTGCTCGCGAAGGCGGCCTGTCTGGCACATCAATGTCGCATGTGCCACCGTCATCGCGAGCAAGCTCGGCTCCCACAGTGGATCTTCTGTGAACACAGGATCTGTGTATTGCCGGGATCTGGTGTGGGAGCGAGCCTGCTCGCGAAAGCGGTCTGTCTGACCCATCACTGCCGGATGTGTCGACGCCATCGCGAGCAGGCTCGCTTCCACAGTGGATCTTCAGTGAACACAGGGTCTGTGTGTTGCCGGGATCTGGTGTGGGAGCGAGCTTGCTCGCGAAAGCGGTCTCAAGGACGAAAGAATCAGTCTTCCTTGCCCTTGTTGCGTACCGCGCGCTGCAGCTCGCGGCCGGCATCGCGTTCACGCTCGGTATCGCGCTTGTCGTATTCCTTCTTGCCCTTGCCCAGGGCAATTTCGCACTTGATCAAGTGCTTGCTCCAGTACAACGACGTGCAGACGCAGGTGTAACCCTTCTGCTGCACGGAGGCGAAGAGTTTTTCCAGCTCGCGCTTGTTGAGCAGCAGCTTGCGCGAGCGCGTCGGGTCGGCGATCACGTGGGTGCTGGCGGTGGTCAGCGGCGTGAAATGGCTGCCCAGCAGCCAGGCCTCGCCATCCTTGAGCAGCACGTAGCTGTCGACCAGTTGCGCCTTGCCGGCACGCAGGCTCTTTACTTCCCAGCCGGCCAGGACCATGCCAGCCTCGAAACGTTGTTCGATGAAGTAATCGTGTCGCGCCTTTTTATTTTGCGCGATGGTCCCTGTGGGGTGTTTCTTCTGTTTAGCCATAGGGGCGGCATTATAGGCAGTTGCGTGCGTGTCGGCTACGGTGAAGCTGCGTGCTTGAGCACGTTGAGTGAATCCCGGACAATGCGGCCTCTTTTTTGAATGCTTGGGCGTGATCACGATGTCGACAGACAAGGTTTCTGTCCACGGCAGTTGGGCTAGCCGCTGGGTTTTTATATTCGCTGCAACCGGTTCTGCGGTGGGGTTGGGCAGTATCTGGAAATTCCCCTACATGGTCGGCGTCTACGGTGGTGGTGCCTTCGTACTGATGTTCCTGGCGTGCATTGCGCTGATCGGCGCGCCGGTAATGCTGGCCGAAACCCTGATCGGTCGTCGGGCCCGGCAAAGCCCGGCCAATGCCTTGAAGGTGCTGGCGGTGGCGGCGGGGCACTCGCCCAAGTGGTCGTGGGGCGCCTTCGCCGGGATGATCACGGCGCTGTTGATCCTGTCTTTCTATAGCGTGGTTGGCGGTTGGTCGCTGGACTACATCATCGATATGGGGCGTGGGGATTTTCAGGGGGTGACGCCTGATCAGGTGGGCGCCTACTTCGGCAATGTGATTGCCGATCCCTGGAGGCTGACCCTCTGGCACACGATTTTCATGGTGCTCTCGGCGGTGGTGATTGCCCGGGGCGTGGTTGCCGGGCTTGAGCGCAGCCTGCGGATCATGATGCCGTTGCTGTTCGTGATGATCCTGGTGCTGCTGGGCTACAGCATGACCACCGGGCATTTCATGGAAGGCGTGCATTTCATGTTCGACTTCCAGCCGGAGAAAGTCCTGGACGGCCTGCTGCCGGCCATGGGGCATGCGTTTTTCTCCCTGAGCGTCGGGGTCGGTTCGATCATGATCTATGGCGCCTACATGCCCAAGAATGCATCCCTGACCCGGACCGTTGTCGGTGTCGCGCTGTTGGATACCTTCGTGTCGCTGTTGGCGGGGGTGGCATTGTTTCCGATTGTGTTCGCTGCCGGCCTGAATCCGAGCGAGGGGCCAGGGTTGATGTTCGTCAGCCTGCCTTTTGCCTTTGGCAGCATGGCGTTCGGCCAAGTGATGGGCGTGGTGTTTTTCCTCCTGGTGGCCATCGCCGCCTGGAGTTCGGCCATCTCCCTGTTGGAGCCCATGGTGGCTTACCTGGTTGAACGGACCCGGCTCAGCCGCGCTTGGGTAACCTTCTGGTTGGCCTTCACCTGCTGGTTTGTCGGCCTGGGCACGGTGTTTTCCTTCAATATATGGAAGCAAGCGAAGTTTTTCGTGAACGAAGACGGGCTGTTCCATCTCTACCAGTGGGGCGCAACCGGAGGGCTGGATTTCTTCGGCGTGATTGATTTCTTCACCTCACGGATCATGCTGCCATTGGGTGGTTTGTGTTTCGTAGTGTTTGCAGGATGGATCATGGGGCGTGAAGCGGTACGTGATGAATTGTCGCTGCGCAGCCCGGTATTGTTTGGTTTGAGCCTGTTCTTGATGCGCTACGTGGCGCCCATCGGCATTCTCGTAGTGTTTGCCGCCCAGCTGTGGAAGTGACGCTTACATGACGACACATATTCAACGCTCGGCCTTGCTGCCCTATCCGGCGCAGGCGCTGTATGACCTGGTCAACGATGTGGCGAGTTACCCGCAGTTCTTGCCGTGGTGCTCGTCGGCCGAGGTGCTGGAGAGCTCTGAAACCCATATGCGCGCCAGCCTCAACATTGCCAAGAGCGGCTTGAGCCAGCGCTTCGTCACGCGCAATACGCTGGTGCCGGGGCAGTCCATCGAGATGAATCTGGAAGAAGGGCCTTTCAACCAGCTCCACGGTGTCTGGGTGTTCAAGCCGCTGGGTGAAAAGGCCTGCAAGATCAGCCTGGACCTGTCGTTCGACTACGCCGGCCCTTTGGTGCGGGCAACGTTGGGGCCGCTGTTCAATCAGGCTGCCAATACCCTGGTCGATGCGTTCTGCCAGCGGGCCAAGCAGAATGCAGAGCTCAAGCGTTGATTGAGATAGAAGTGGTGTATGCCTCGGCGGAGCGTCAGGTCTTGCGCACTTGCGTGGTGCAGGAGGGCGCGAGTATTCGCGCAGCACTGGCGGCATCGGGTATTGCCGATGTGTTTCCGGAGCTGGATCTGGCGACTTGCCCGGTGGGGATTTTTGGCAAGCTGGTTGCCGATCCAGAGCATCAGGTGGTGCAGGCGGCCGATCGACTGGAGGTTTATCGCCCGTTGTTGGCCGATCCGAAGGAAATTCGGCGCCTGCGCGCGGCCAAGGCTGCCCAGACACGCCAATCGGAGCAATAACCTGGCTTGAATGGCAGGCAATAAAAAACCCGGCATGCCGGGTTTTTTTATGCAGCAATTTATTGCGGCGAGGTGTCCAGAGGCTCTGGCGTCGGGACGGGTACGGTCTCGGCTTTGTCCACGTCCTTCTGGATCTGGTCCAGCAACGAACCTGGCTTGGCCGGCTTTTCCGGTTTCGGCTGTTCGGCCTTCTGGGTCGGGTCAGTAACGGTGTTGTCGCTGTCCTTGCCCAAGATGGCCTCGTCACGGCTCACGCCAGGCATGAAATCGCCCGACAGGCTGACGAGTTGGTCGTTGGGGCTAAAGATAACGCTTATGCGTTCCTGCTGGCGCTCACCGCCGCCTGGCTGCAAGCTGTACAGGTAATCCCAGCGATCGGCATGGAACGTGTCGGTCAGCAGGGGGTTACCCATGATAAACCGTACTTGCCGGCGGGTCATTCCCGGGCGCAACTGGTCTATCATGTCCTGCGTGACGACATTGCCCTGCTGGATGTCGATTTTGTAAACCCCGGGGAATGAACAACCGGCGAGTGCGAGCAGTCCCACAAAGGTGAAACTGGTTAGCAAGAGCTTGGTGTTTTGCATCGGTGGGCGACTTCCACTATCTTGGCTGGGACAACGTAAACGCCGATCATACCCGCATTAAGAGAAGCTGCGAAGCAGCATCGCGAGAAAGCTGACCATGGTTGAAAATAGCGAACTACGCAAAGCCGGCCTCAAAGTGACCCTGCCACGGGTCAAGATTCTACAAATGCTCGATTCCGCCGAGCAACGCCACATGAGTGCTGAAGATGTCTATAAGGCACTTATGGAGGCTGGTGAGGACGTCGGTCTGGCCACGGTTTACCGTGTTCTGACCCAGTTCGAGGCAGCTGGCTTGGTGGTGCGGCACAACTTCGACGGAGGCCATGCGGTCTTCGAACTGGACGACGGCAAGCATCACGACCATATGGTCAACGTTGAGACGAGCGAAGTGATCGAATTCTTCGACGAAGAAATCGAGCGGCTGCAGAAAGCAATCGTCGACAAGTATGGCTTCGAGATGGTTGATCACAATCTTGTGCTGTACGTACGCAAGAAAAAGTAAGCATGTCGCGCGGACTATTACGGTTCGCGAAACGAACGAAGGCGACCCCAGGGTCGCCTTCGTGCTTTCTGCCGTTCTCAGATTTTCGCGGTAACGACCATTTTTTTCGCGTGGGCCAGGGATTCCTTGGTGAGGTCGATGCCCCCGAGCATTCGCGCCACTTCTTCCACGCGCTCGTTTTTGTTGAGTTTGGAGACGGCGGTGCGAGTGGCATCCTCGCCGCGCACCTTGTGCACAAATAGATGCTGGTGTCCCTGGGCGGCGACCTGGGGCAGGTGAGTCACCGTCAGCACTTGGCCGCGTTCCCCTAGCCGGCGCAGCAACTGGCCGACAATTTCCGCGGTTGGGCCACCGATGCCCACGTCCACTTCGTCGAATACCAGCGTCGGCACGCGAGAGGTCTGTGCGGTGATGACCTGGATGGCCAGGCTGATTCGTGACAGCTCGCCGCCAGACGCGACTTTGGCCAGGGCCTTGAGCGGTTGCCCGGGGTTGGCGCTGACCAGCAGTTCCACCTGTTCCAGCCCATTGGGTTGGAGCTCGTCGCCAGCGTTGGGGCGCAACTCGATGGTGAAGCGCCCGCCCGGCATGCCCAGGCGCTGGATTTCCTGTTCCACGGCGCTGGCCAGCCCTGTTGCGGCGTGCTGCCGCAGTCCACTGAGCTCCTTGGCCTTTTCCTGGTAATGACGGGCAAAAGAAGCCAGTTCGTCCCCTAGGCGCTCGATGGATTCATCGTTGGCGTTCAGGGTTTCCAGTTCTTCCAGCAGGCGCTGCTGGAGTTCGGCAACATCGGTCGGTTGGATGCGGTGCTTGCGCGCCAGTGTATAGATGGTGTCCAGGCGCTCTTCCAGGTACTGCAGGCGGGCCGGGTCGGCATCGAAATGATCGAGGAACCGATTCAGTTCCCCGACGGCTTCTTCGACCTGGATCTGCGCACTCGTCAGCAGGTTGGTCGCTTCGTTCAGGGCACCCACCGAATTGTTCACGCTGGAGAGTCGGTTCAAGCTCGCTGTCAGTGCATTGAGTACATTGCCTGAATCGCTCTCGCTGCATTGTTCGACCACTTGCCGGCAAATGCCCAGCAGGGTTTCGGCGTTGGTCAGGTTCTTGTGTTCCTGCTCCAGCTCTTCCAGTTCATTTTCACCCAAGGCCAGGTTCTCCAGCTCTTCGAGCTGGTAGCTCAACAACTGGTGACGGGCACGCTGTTCGTCGCCGGAATTGGAGAGTCGATCCAGTTCCTGGCGGGTCTGGCGCCAGCGTTGGGCCGCCAGTTGGACCTGTCTGGCCAGGTCGGTGGCGCCGGCGTATTCATCCAGCAAGCGGCGATGGGTGTCGGTCTTGAGCAGGGATTGGTGTTCATGCTGGCTGTGAATGTCGATCAGCAGCTCGCCGAGGGCCTTGAGGTCGCCCAAGGGGCATGGCGTGCCGTTGATGTAGCCTCGGGAGCGGCCTTCAGCGGTGATGACCCGGCGCAGGATGCACAAACCATCGGTGTCCAGGTCGCGTTCGGCCAGCCAGGCGCTGGCCTCGGGGATGTCGACCAGGTCGAACGTCGCCAGGATGTCGGCCTTGTCCGCTCCGGGGCGCACCACGCCACTGTCGGCGCGGTCGCCCAGCGTCAGGCCCAGGGCATCGAGCATGATCGACTTGCCTGCGCCGGTTTCACCGGTGATCACGCTCATGCCTCGATCAAGTTCGAGGTCGAGGTGTTCGACGATGGCGTAGTTGTGTACGGACAGGTGCACCAGCATAAGGCCGCTCCCAGGCTTTAGGTCTGGTTATTTATACAGTGTTTTGTTTTGGCCTGACAATGCCCACGCTTAGCTCGATTTGCTTGGACAAATGATTTTCTTAGCGCTGCGGGGAATGGTTATGCAGCTGCTTTTTGTAAGGTTAATTCGTCAGATGGCCCTTGAAGCTGCAAAACCCGACCCCATATACCGGGGCAGAAGCGCGAGTTGAGCTCGCGGACGAAGTTGAGAGGAGAAATCTATGGCTGACGAACAGACGCAGGACACGCAAAATCTAGACGCCAATCAGGCTTCCCAGGATTCCGGTGAAGACCTGGCGGCACGTGTACAAGTGCTCGAGGAGCAACTGGCCGGTGCGCAGGATCAGGCGTTGCGTGTAGCAGCCGACCTGCAGAATGTCCGCCGTCGCGCCGAGCAAGATGTAGAGAAGGCTCATAAATTCGCCCTGGAGCGTTTCGCTGGCGACCTGCTGCCGATCATTGACAGCCTGGAGCGTGGCCTGGAGCTGTCCAACCCGGATGACGAAAACATCCGTCCGATGCGTGAAGGCATCGAGCTGACCCTGAAAATGTTCCAGGACACTCTCAAGCGTTATCAGCTCGAAACCCTCGATCCCCATGGCGAACCCTTCAACGCCGAGCACCACCAGGCCATGGCGATGCAGGAAAGTGCCGACGTCGAGCCAAACAGTGTGCTGAAGGTTTTCCAGAAGGGCTATCTGCTCAACGGTCGCCTGCTGCGCCCGGCCATGGTCGTGGTCAGCAAGACGCCAGCGCCGGTTTCGCCTTCTATCGATGAGCAGGCTTGAAATCGGTCGTAGCGGCCCCATCTATATGTCAAGCGTTTAAGTGCTACCGCAGTTAGCCACCACTGCTGCGGCAACAAAATCCAAGTTCCGGGAGAGTTAACATGGGCAAGATTATCGGTATCGACCTGGGGACCACCAACTCGTGCGTCTCCGTGCTGGAAAACGGCAAGGCCAAAGTCATCGAAAACGCTGAAGGCGCGCGTACCACGCCGTCGATCATCGCTTACGCCAATGATGGCGAGATTCTGGTTGGCCAGTCGGCCAAGCGTCAGGCAGTGACCAATCCGCATAACACCCTGTACGCGGTGAAGCGTCTGATCGGTCGCAAGTTCGACGAAGAAGTCGTCCAGAAAGACATCAAGATGGTGCCTTACAAAATCGCCAAGGCTGACAACGGCGACGCCTGGGTTGAAGTGAACGGCCAGAAAATGGCACCGCCACAGATCTCGGCTGAAATCCTCAAGAAAATGAAGAAAACCGCCGAAGATTACCTCGGCGAAGCGGTGACTGAGGCGGTCATTACTGTTCCTGCCTATTTCAACGACAGCCAGCGCCAGGCGACCAAAGACGCCGGCCGCATCGCGGGCCTGGACGTAAAACGTATCATCAACGAACCGACCGCGGCCGCTCTGGCCTACGGTATGGACAAGGCCAAGGGCGATCACACCGTGATCGTTTACGACCTGGGTGGCGGTACCTTCGACGTCTCCGTGATCGAGATCGCTGAAGTCGATGGCGAGCACCAGTTCGAAGTGCTGGCAACCAACGGTGACACGTTCCTCGGTGGTGAAGACTTCGACATCCGCCTGATCGACTACCTCGTCGACGAGTTCAAGAAAGAAAGCGGCATGAACCTCAAGGGTGACCCGCTTGCCATGCAGCGCCTGAAAGAAGCCGCTGAAAAAGCCAAGATCGAACTGTCCTCGAGCCAGTCGACCGACGTGAACCTGCCGTACATCACCGCAGATGCCACCGGTCCTAAGCACCTGAACGTAAAAATCTCCCGCGCCAAGCTCGAAGCGCTGGTGGAAGACCTGGTTCAGCGCACCATCGAACCTTGCCGCATCGCCATGAAAGACGCCGGTATCGACGTTGGTTCGATCAACGACGTGATCCTGGTTGGCGGTCAGACCCGTATGCCGCTGGTTCAGAAGCTGGTCACCGATTTCTTCGGTAAAGAAGCACGTAAAGACGTCAACCCTGACGAAGCTGTTGCCATGGGTGCTGCTATCCAGGGCGCGGTATTGGCTGGTGACGTGAAAGACGTTCTGCTGCTCGACGTCAGCCCGCTGACCTTGGGTATCGAAACCATGGGCGGCGTAATGACCGCGCTGATCGAGAAAAACACCACGATTCCTACCAAGAAATCGCAAGTGTTCTCGACTGCCGATGACAACCAGGGCGCAGTGACCATTCACGTGCTGCAAGGTGAGCGTAAGCAAGCCGCACAGAACAAGTCCCTGGGCAAGTTCGACCTGGCCGAGATTCCACCAGCACCACGTGGCGTGCCACAAATCGAAGTGACCTTCGACATCGACGCCAACGGCATCCTGCACGTCGGCGCGAAAGACAAGGCTACTGGCAAGACCCAGTCGATCGTGATCAAGGCCAACTCCGGTCTGTCCGAGGAAGAAATTCAGCAGATGGTTCGCGATGCTGAAGTCAACGCCGAGGAAGACCGCAAGTTCGAAGAGCTGGCCAGCGCTCGCAACCAGGGCGATGCCTTGGTGCACTCGACTCGCAAAATGATCGCTGATGCTGGCGAAAAAGTGACCGCGGAAGAGAAAGCCGCCATCGAAGCGGCCGTGGTTGCCCTGGAAGCTGCCGTCAAAGGCGACGACAAGGCCGCCATCGAAGCGAAGATCGAAGAGCTGTCCAAGGTCTCCGCGCCAGTGGCTCAGAAGATGTACGCCGAACAGGCTCAGCCTGCAGAAGGCGCGGCTGCGCAGGGCGAATCGGCCGAGAAAGCCGACGACGTCGTTGACGCCGAGTTCGAAGAAGTGAAAGACCACAAGTAATCGCTTGTTGGTCGGCCGGTTGACTGCATTTGTGCGGTGGCTGGTAGGATGTCGCCGCGCGGGAGCTTGCTCCCGCGTTGGCGTGTCTGGAGCCAATGAATTTTTACAGCATGCGACAACGCTCGGATGCTGGCGGTGCGTTCGGGAATGCTCCTGCTTTCCGGCGATGGGCACTGCGTTTTGGCCGGGGCCCTGGCTGAAATATTTAAAGACCAGGATCGTTGATGAATTGACGTGAGTTGGGTCCGGGCCTGTATTGGGGCTCAACGAGTTTGGCAAGGTTCAGGAGAGGTTTGCCGGACGTCCTATAAGAGTGCAAAGACTAATGGCAAAGCGTGACTTTTACGAAGTATTGGGTGTCGAGCGGGGGGCCAGCGAGGCGGACCTGAAAAAGGCCTATCGTCGCCTGGCGATGAAGCACCACCCGGACCGTAATCCCGGCGACAAAGCGTCGGAAGAGATGTTCAAGGAGGCCAACGAGGCCTACGAAGTACTGTCCGATTCGAGCAAGCGCGCGGCTTACGACCAGTACGGTCATGCCGGCGTCGACCCAAGCATGGGTGGCGGCGGTGCCGGTTTCGGCGGTCAGAACTTCTCCGATATTTTCGGTGATGTGTTCAGCGATTTCTTCGGTGGCGGTCGCGGTGGTGCCCGTGGTGGTGCTCAGCGTGGCAGCGATTTGCGCTACACGCTGGAGTTGAACCTGGAAGAAGCGGTGCGCGGTACTACCGTCAATATCCGCGTTCCAACACTGGTCAATTGCAAGCCGTGCGATGGCTCGGGTGCCAAGAAGGGCTCCTCGCCCGTTACGTGTCCAACCTGCGGCGGCATCGGCCAGGTCCGCATGCAGCAGGGCTTCTTCTCGGTGCAGCAGACCTGCCCGCGTTGCCATGGTCAGGGCAAGATCATTTCCGATCCGTGCGACTCCTGCCACGGCGAAGGGCGTGTCGAAGAGTACAAGACGCTGTCGGTCAAAGTGCCGGCCGGTGTCGATACCGGTGACCGCATTCGCCTGTCCGGCGAAGGCGAGGCGGGTGCCCAGGGCGGTCCGACGGGCGACCTGTATGTGGTCATCAATGTGCGCGAGCATGCGATTTTCCAGCGCGACGGCAAGCATCTGTTCTGCGAAGTGCCGATCAGCTTCGTCGATGCGGCCTTGGGTGGTGAACTTGAGATTCCGACCCTCGACGGTCGCGTCAAGCTGAAAATCCCCGAGGGCACGCAGACCGGCAAGCAGTTCCGGATTCGTGGCAAAGGCGTCGCGCCAGTGCGTGGCGGTGGCGCAGGCGATCTGATGTGCCGCGTGGCGGTGGAGACTCCGGTCAACCTGGGTCGGCGTCAGCGTGAACTGTTGGAAGAGTTCCGCAACTCGTTGGCGGATGACAACAGCCACTCCCCGAAAACCACTGGTTGGTTCGAAGGCGTGAAGCGCTTCTTCGGCGACCTGTAAGGAGTTCGCATGCGACGTATAGCTGTGATGGGCGCTGCGGGGCGCATGGGCAAGGCGCTGGTCGAGGCGGTGCAGCAGCGCTCGCCGCTCTCCGGCCTGACGGCGGCCATCGTTCGGCCCGACAGTACGCTGGTAGGCGCCGATGCGGGCGAGTTGGCCTCGCTGGGGCGTATCGGCGTACCGATGTCCGGCGGCCTGGAGAAAGTGCTCGACGAGTTCGATGTGCTGATCGATTTCACCTTGCCGGAAGTGATGTTGAAAAACCTCGCGATCTGCCGCAAGCACGGCAAGGCCATGGTGATCGGCACGACGGGGCTGGACGCTGCGCAAAAGCAATTGCTGGCCGATGCGGGCAAGGACATTCCGATCGTGTTCGCCGCGAACTTCAGCGTGGGCGTGAACCTGTCGCTGAAGCTGCTGGACATGGCGGCCCGGGTCTTGGGTGACGATGCGGATATCGAAATCATCGAGGCGCATCACCGGCACAAGATCGACGCGCCTTCGGGTACGGCCTTGCGCATGGGTGAAGTGATTGCCGATGCGCTGGGTCGCGACCTGCAGGAAGTGGCCGTGTATGGGCGCCAGGGGCACACCGGTGCGCGTGAGCGCAGCACCATCGGTTTCGCCACTGTGCGCGGTGGTGATGTGGTGGGCGACCACACCGTGTTGTTCGCCACTGAAGGCGAGCGCCTGGAGATCACCCACAAGGCGTCGAGCCGGATGACTTTCGCCAAGGGTGCTGTACGTGCCGCGCTGTGGCTGGATGGCCGCGAGCCTGGTTTGTACGACATGCAGGACGTTCTCGACCTGCGTTGATCCCCTCAAGCGCGGGGTTCAGGTTATACTGAGCCCCGTTTTACACCGCTTCGCGACGACCTGTCGCATTCCCCTGCCTTTAAGGCTCATTAGCGGTGGACCAAAAAAGCCTTTTTCTGTAAGCTACAGCTTTAGTGTGTCCACTAAAAGCGCGCAGAATAATTCAGTGAACAAGCGGGGTGACGTGTCCATACGTCACTCCGCTTTTTTACAACCTGCGATCGCCCTTTCAGGCTTTATTTACGGGAGGTCTTCTTGACTAAGCCAGCCATACTCGCCCTTGCTGATGGCAGCATTTTTCGCGGCGAAGCCATTGGAGCCGACGGTCAGACCGTTGGTGAGGTGGTGTTTAACACCGCAATGACCGGCTATCAGGAAATTCTTACCGATCCTTCCTACGCCCAACAAATCGTTACCCTGACTTACCCGCACATCGGCAACACCGGCACCACGCCGCAAGACGCCGAGTCTGATCGTGTCTGGTCCGCCGGCCTGGTCATCCGTGACTTGCCGCTGGTAGCGAGCAACTGGCGTAACACGATGTCCCTGTCCGATTACCTGAAAGCCAACAACGTCGTGGCGATCGCCGGTATCGACACCCGTCGCCTGACCCGCATCCTTCGGGAAAAAGGCGCGCAAAACGGCTGCATCATGGCCGGCGACAACATTTCCGAAGAAGCCGCCATCGCCGCTGCCCAGGGCTTCCCTGGCCTCAAGGGCATGGACCTGGCGAAAGTCGTCAGCACCAAGAAGCAGTACGAATGGCGCTCCACGGTCTGGGACCTGAAGACCGACAGTCACGCGACGATCGAGGCTTCCGAGCTGCCTTACCACGTGGTGGCCTACGACTACGGCGTCAAGCTGAACATCCTGCGCATGCTGGTCGAGCGTGGTTGCCGCGTCACTGTGGTGCCGGCCCAAACCCCGGCCGCCGACGTCCTGGCCCTCAAGCCCGATGGCGTGTTCCTGTCCAACGGCCCGGGTGACCCGGAGCCCTGCGACTACGCGATCCAGGCAATCAAGGACGTGCTGGAAACCGAGATCCCGGTATTCGGTATCTGCCTCGGTCACCAGCTGCTGGCTCTGGCTTCGGGCGCCAAGACCTTGAAAATGGGCCATGGCCACCACGGTGCCAACCACCCCGTGCAGGACCTGGACACCGGCGTGGTGATGATCACCAGCCAGAACCACGGTTTCGCGGTGGACGAAGCCACCCTGCCGGCCAACGTGCGCGCGATTCACAAGTCGCTGTTCGACGGCACGCTGCAAGGTATCGAGCGTACCGACAAGAGCGCGTTCAGCTTCCAGGGCCACCCTGAAGCCAGCCCGGGCCCGAACGATGTGGCTCCGCTGTTCGATCGCTTCATCAACGAGATGGCCAAGCGACGCTGACCGCGAGAAGCCCGAGGGCGGCCCCGAGCGCGGCGGCCCCTTCGGGCGCTTCAAAGATTGTTCGACGGCCTAGCCGACTGACCTGCGGATTTGAGTGACAAACCCATGCCAAAACGTACAGACATAAAAAGCATCCTGATTCTCGGCGCTGGCCCGATCGTGATCGGCCAGGCCTGCGAATTCGACTACTCCGGCGCCCAGGCCTGTAAAGCCCTGCGCGAAGAGGGCTACCGCGTCATCCTGGTGAACTCCAACCCGGCCACCATCATGACCGACCCGGCCATGGCTGACGCCACCTACATCGAGCCGATCAAGTGGCAGACCGTTGCCAAGATCATCGAGAAGGAACGCCCGGACGCGCTGCTGCCGACCATGGGCGGCCAGACCGCGCTGAACTGCGCCCTGGACCTGGAACGCGAAGGCGTCCTGGAGAAGTTCGGTGTGGAAATGATCGGCGCCAACGCCGACACCATCGACAAGGCCGAAGACCGTTCGCGCTTCGACAAGGCGATGAAATCCATCGGCCTGGACTGCCCACGCTCGGGCATCGCCCACAGCATGGAGGAGGCCAACGCCGTCCTGGAACGCCTGGGCTTCCCGTGCATCATCCGTCCGTCCTTCACCATGGGCGGCACCGGTGGCGGCATCGCCTACAACCGTGAAGAATTCGAAGAAATCTGCGCCCGTGGTCTCGACTTGTCGCCGACCAAGGAACTGCTGATCGACGAATCCCTGATCGGCTGGAAAGAATATGAAATGGAAGTTGTCCGCGACAAAAAGGACAACTGCATCATCGTCTGCTCCATCGAGAACTTCGACCCGATGGGCGTGCACACCGGTGACTCGATCACCGTCGCACCAGCCCAGACCCTGACCGACAAGGAATACCAGATCCTGCGTAACGCCTCCCTGGCGGTGCTGCGCGAGATCGGCGTGGAAACCGGCGGCTCCAACGTCCAGTTCGGCATCTGCCCGAACACCGGTCGCATGGTGGTCATCGAGATGAACCCGCGGGTATCCCGTTCGTCGGCCCTGGCTTCCAAGGCCACCGGTTTCCCGATCGCCAAGGTCGCTGCCAAGCTGGCCGTGGGCTACACCCTGGACGAGCTGTCGAACGATATCACCGGCGGCAAGACCCCGGCGTCCTTCGAACCGTCCATCGACTACGTCGTCACCAAACTGCCACGCTTCGCCTTCGAGAAGTTCGCCAAGGCCGATGCCCGCCTGACCACCCAAATGAAGTCGGTCGGTGAAGTCATGGCCATCGGCCGGACCTTCCAGGAATCCTTGCAGAAAGCCCTTCGCGGCCTGGAAGTGGGCGTCTGCGGTCTCGATCCGAAGCTGGACCTGGCCGACCCGGAAAGCATGAGCGTGCTCAAGCGCGAGCTGACCGTGCCGGGCGCCGAGCGTATCTGGTACGTGGCCGATGCCTTCCGTGCCGGCATGACCGTCGAGCAGATCTTCGGCATGAACATGATCGACCCTTGGTTCCTGGTGCAGATCGAAGATCTGATCAAGGAAGAAGAGAAGGTCAAGACCCTGGGCATGTCCAGCATCGACCGCGACATGATGTTCCGCCTCAAGCGCAAAGGCTTCTCCGATATGCGCCTGGCCAAGTTGCTGGGTGTGACCGAGAAGAGCCTGCGCGCGCATCGCCACAAGCTGGAAGTGTTCCCGGTCTACAAGCGCGTCGACACCTGCGCGGCCGAGTTCGCCACCGACACCGCCTACCTGTACTCCACGTACGAAGAAGAGTGCGAAGCCGCGCCATCGACGCGCGACAAGATCATGATCCTGGGTGGCGGCCCTAACCGGATCGGCCAAGGCATCGAGTTCGACTACTGCTGCGTACACGCGGCACTGGCCCTGCGCGACGACGGTTACGAGACCATCATGGTCAACTGCAACCCGGAAACCGTGTCCACCGACTACGACACCTCTGATCGCCTGTACTTCGAGCCAGTGACCCTGGAAGACGTGCTGGAAATCGTCCGCGTCGAGAAGCCCAAAGGCGTGATCGTCCAGTACGGCGGCCAGACTCCGCTGAAACTGGCGCGCGCCCTTGAAGCCGCTGGCGTGCCGATCATCGGCACCAGCCCGGATGCGATCGACCGCGCCGAAGACCGTGAGCGCTTCCAGCAGATGGTCGAGCGCCTGAACCTGCGCCAGCCGCCAAACGCCACCGTGCGCAGCGAGGACGAAGCGATTCGTGCCGCCGCCAAGATCGGTTACCCGCTGGTGGTGCGTCCGTCCTATGTACTGGGCGGCCGTGCGATGGAAATCGTCTATCAAGAAGACGAACTCAAGCGCTACCTGCGTGAAGCGGTCCAGGTCTCCAACGACAGCCCGGTGCTGCTGGATCACTTCCTCAACTGCGCCATCGAAATGGACGTGGATGCGGTCAGCGACGGCAAGGATGTGGTGATTGGCGCGATCATGCAGCACATCGAACAAGCGGGCGTTCACTCCGGTGACTCCGCTTGCTCGCTGCCGCCTTACTCGCTGCCGGCACACATCCAGGACGAGATGCGCGAGCAGGTCAAGAAAATGGCCCTGGAACTGGGCGTTATCGGCCTGATGAACGTGCAACTGGCCCTGCAGGGCGAAGACATCTACGTCATCGAAGTCAACCCGCGCGCTTCCCGGACCGTGCCGTTCGTCTCCAAGTGCATCGGTGTTTCCCTGGCGATGATCGCTGCCCGGGTCATGGCTGGCAAAACCCTGAAGGAACTGAATTTCACCAAGGAAATCATTCCGAACTTCTACAGCGTGAAAGAGGCGGTGTTCCCGTTCGCCAAGTTCCCTGGCGTCGACCCGATCCTCGGCCCTGAGATGAAGTCCACCGGTGAAGTGATGGGGGTGGGCGATACCTTCGGTGAAGCTTTCGCCAAGGCCCAGATGGGCGCCAGCGAAGTGTTGCCGACTGGCGGCACGGCGTTCATCAGCGTGCGTGATGACGACAAGCCACTGGTTGCAGGCGTAGCCCGTGATCTGATCAACTTGGGCTTCGAAGTGGTCGCCACTGCCGGTACTGCCAGGCTGATCGAAGCGGCAGGCCTGAAAGTGCGCCGCGTGAACAAGGTGACCGAGGGCCGTCCGCACGTGGTCGACATGATCAAGAATGACGAAGTCACGCTGATCATCAACACCACCGAAGGTCGTCAGTCGATCGCCGATTCCTACTCCATTCGTCGCAATGCGCTGCAGCACAAGATCTACTGCACCACGACCATTGCTGCGGGCGAAGCGATCTGCGAAGCGCTCAAGTTCGGTCCCGAGAAGACCGTGCGTCGCTTGCAGGATCTACATGCAGGATTGAAGGCATGAGCATAACCAAGTACCCGATGACAGTTCAGGGCGCGAAGGCCCTGGAAGAAGAACACGCTTTCCTGACCAAGGTCGAGCGCCCGCGCTTGAGCCAGGCTATCGGTGAAGCGCGTGAGCTGGGCGATCTCAAGGAAAACGCCGAATACCACGCTGCCCGAGAGGAGCAGGGGATGGTCGAGGCGCGTGTCCGTGATATCGAAGGTCGCATGCAGAATGCGGTGATCATCGATGTCACGACGATCCCGCACACCGGCAAGGTGATCTTTGGTACTACCGTGGAAATCGCCAACGTCGAGACCGATGAAAGCGTCACTTACCAGATCGTTGGTGAGGACGAGGCAGACATCAAGCTCGGCAAGATCTCCGTTGGTTCGCCCATCGCTCGCGCCTTGATTGCCAAGGAAGAGGGCGATGTGGTGGTGGTGAAGACGCCAGGTGGTGTCATCGAGTATGAGATTGTCGAAGTCCGTCACATCTGAACGAAGGCGCCCGCTGCGAGCGGGCGCCATGATCTGGCAGCTCACCCAGATGTTGTGGGTGGGCGGCGTCTGGTTGTTGCACGTCGGTTTGCTGCCGGTGCTGGGTCGAGTCGGCCTGGCACCGCTGCTCATCGATGAAATCGCAGGCATGCTGACGGCGCTGCTGGTGGGTTTCTCCGCGGCGTGCGTAATGTTTCAGGCTTTGGTGCTGGTTCAGGCCGAGGGCCTTGCCAGTCTATGGCGCGACATTCGTGGGCAATTGTTGCTCATGTCGTTGTACGCGTGCGGGATGTTCTTTGCGGTGCATCTCGGCTGGCCGGATGCGAGCCAGTGGCAGGTATTCAGTTACCTGGTGCTGGGTTTTTCCGGATTGGTGCTGGTGTTGCAACCGGTTCCCGGGTGGAGTGGCAGGGTGTGCGAGGCACACCCTTGACCCTTTGGCATCACTTGAAGCGGTGAACGTTCGACAGTTGCTTGTTGACGCTGAAATTCTTGCGATAAATCAGCGCCATCTTGCCGATGACCTGTACCAGGTCTGCCTTGCCGGTCTTGCACAGTTCGGCAACGGCAGCCAGGCGGGCTTCACGGTCGAGGATGTTGAGCTTGATCTTGATCAGCTCGTGATCGCTCAAGGCGCGTTCCAGTTCGGCGAGTACACCTTCAGTCAAACCGTTGTCAGCCACAGTCAAAACCGGTTTCAGATGGTGGCCAATGGATTTGTATTGTTTCTTCTGCTCTTGAGTGAGCGGCATAATCTGACCCCTGCGTCTGATCTTGTAAAAAGCGGCGGCCAGTTTACCCGAGCAAGTCCGGGACCGCCCACTTAATCACGACCCGTTTTATTTTTGAGGTGGCCCGTGGCCCGTTCCAAGACAAGTCTTAAATGGCTGCAAGAGCATTTCAACGACCCATTCGTGAAAATGGCGCAAAAAGACGGGTATCGTTCCCGTGCCAGCTACAAGCTGCTGGAGATTCAGGAGAGAGACCGTTTGATCCGTCCAGGCATGAGCGTGATCGACTTGGGCGCCGCCCCGGGTGGCTGGTCCCAAGTGACCAGTCGTCTGATTGGTGGGCAAGGCACACTGATCGCTTCCGATATCCTGGAAATGGACAGCATCCCGGATGTGACCTTTATTCAGGGCGACTTTACCGAGGACGCCGTACTGGCGCAGATCCTTGAAGCGGTTGGAAAAAACGAGGTGGACCTTGTGATTTCCGATATGGCCCCCAATATGAGTGGATTGGCATCTGTTGATATGCCGCGATCGATGTTCCTGTGCGAGTTGGCACTGGATCTTGCGACTCGGGTGTTGAAGCCAGGTGGTGATTTTTTGATCAAGGTCTTCCAGGGTGAAGGCTTCGACGAATACCACAAGAGCGTGCGCAAGCAGTTCGAGAAGGTCACGACGCGCAAGCCGAAATCGTCGCGTGATCGCTCTCGTGAGCAGTACCTGCTGGGCCGTGGTTTCCGTGGTCGCAGTGAGGAATAAGAGGTTTTTCGACCGGGGCGATAGGTTTTTCGTATTTCGTCCCGTGAGCATTAGCGAATATTGTGTAGAAAGTGTTTCACAAAGGGTTACAGACGGCGCCTGCCAGAGTCGTAGGTAATGTAGTAAGTTAGGCCGGTGAATATCATGCGAAGCGCGCGCCAGTAGCGGAGCTTGCTTCAGAGGGTAGTTAATTGAACGATATGGCAAAGAATCTGATCCTGTGGTTGATCATCGCCGCTGTCCTTGTGACCGTGATGAACAACTTCTCCAGCCCTAACGAGCCGCAGACCCTCAACTATTCCGACTTCATCCAGCAGGTCAAGGATGGCAAGGTCGAGCGCGTAGCCGTTGATGGCTATGTGATTACCGGTAAGCGCACCGATGGCGACAGCTTCAAGACCATTCGTCCGGCAATCCAGGACAATGGTCTGATCGGCGACCTGGTGGACAACCATGTCGTGGTCGAAGGCAAGCAGCCTGAGCAGCAAAGCATCTGGACCCAGCTCCTGGTCGCCAGCTTCCCGATCCTGGTGATCATCGCCGTGTTCATGTTCTTCATGCGCCAGATGCAGGGCGGCGGTGGAGGCAAGGGCGGGCCGATGAGCTTTGGCAAGAGCAAGGCCCGGCTGCTTTCCGAAGACCAGGTGAAAACCACCCTGGCCGACGTCGCGGGTTGCGACGAAGCCAAGGAAGAAGTCGGCGAGCTGGTTGAGTTCCTGCGTGATCCGGGCAAGTTCCAACGCCTGGGCGGCCGTATCCCGCGCGGCGTACTGATGGTGGGCCCGCCAGGTACTGGTAAAACCTTGCTGGCCAAGGCGATTGCCGGTGAAGCCAAGGTGCCGTTCTTCACGATTTCCGGTTCCGACTTCGTCGAGATGTTCGTCGGCGTGGGCGCCAGTCGTGTTCGCGACATGTTCGAGCAGGCCAAGAAACACGCGCCATGCATCATCTTCATCGACGAAATCGACGCCGTCGGTCGCCATCGTGGTGCCGGCATGGGTGGCGGTCACGATGAGCGTGAACAGACCCTCAACCAGTTGCTGGTCGAGATGGACGGTTTCGAAATGAACGACGGCATCATCGTGATTGCCGCCACCAACCGTCCTGACGTGCTCGACCCCGCGCTGTTGCGTCCAGGTCGTTTCGACCGCCAGGTCGTGGTGGGGCTGCCGGATATTCGTGGCCGCGAGCAGATCCTCAAGGTTCATATGCGCAAGGTGCCAATGGGTGACGACGTCGCCCCGGCGGTCATCGCGCGTGGTACGCCGGGCTTTTCCGGTGCCGACCTTGCGAACCTGGTCAACGAAGCGTCGCTGTTCGCTGCTCGTACCGGCAAGCGCGTCGTGGAAATGAAGGAGTTCGAGCTGGCCAAGGACAAGATCATGATGGGCGCAGAGCGCAAATCCATGGTCATGTCGGAGAAAGAAAAGCAGAACACTGCATATCACGAGGCGGGTCACGCGATCGTCGGTCGTGTCGTACCTGAGCATGATCCGGTCTACAAGGTCTCGATCATCCCGCGTGGTCGTGCCCTGGGCGTGACCATGTTCCTGCCGGAAGAGGATCGCTACAGCCTGTCCAAGCGTGCATTGATCAGCCAGATCTGTTCGTTGTACGGCGGTCGTATCGCTGAAGAGATGACGCTGGGCTTCGACGGTGTGACCACTGGCGCGTCCAACGACATCATGCGCGCCAGTCAGATCGCCCGGAATATGGTCACCAAGTGGGGCCTGTCCGAGAAGCTGGGGCCGCTGATGTATGCCGAAGAAGAGGGGGAAGTATTCCTCGGTCGTGGTGGCGGTGGCCAGCATGCAAGCTTCTCGGGCGAAACGGCCAAGCTGATCGATTCCGAAGTGCGCAGCATCATCGATCAGTGCTACGGCACAGCCCGGCAGATTCTCACGGACAACCGTGACAAGCTCGATGCCATGGCCGATGCCCTGATGAAGTATGAAACCATCGATGCCGAGCAGATCGACGACATCATGGCTGGTCGTGTACCTCGCGAGCCTCGTGACTGGTCGGGTGGTACTGGCACCTCCGGTACGCCTCCGGCAGTACAGGGTGAGCGTCCGGAAACACCGATTGGCGGTCCGGCCGCTGATGTCTAAGGCTTGAAATGACTTCTGTTCAGTCCTCGACTCGGTTGCCTTGCGGCAACCGGGTTCTTGATTTGGCCCATGCGCATGTCATGGGCATTCTCAATGTCACGCCTGATTCCTTTTCCGATGGTGGTCGATTCAGCCAGCTCGATGCTGCGCTGCGGCATGCCGAGGCCATGGTGGCCGCGGGCGCAACGCTGATCGATGTGGGTGGTGAATCGACCCGGCCGGGCGCACGTGCGGTCTCGCCGACCGAAGAGCTGGAGCGAGTGGCGCCGATTGTCGAGCGTATCCATCGCGAACTTGATGTCATTATCTCCGTCGATACGTCCACGCCTGCGGTCATGCGTGAGACTGCGCGACTGGGGGCGGGCTTGATCAATGATGTTCGATCCCTGCGGCGCGATGGTGCCCTGGACGCTGCGGCGGCCACCGGGTTGCCGGTGTGCCTGATGCATATGCTCGGCGAGCCGGGGACCATGCAGAATGACCCGCACTATGATGATGTGACCAGGGAGGTGGGTGAATTCCTGGTGGAGCGTCTGGACCAGTGTGTCGCCGTGGGCATTCCCGCCGAGAGGATCATTCTTGACCCCGGGTTCGGCTTTGCCAAGACCCTGGCTCACAACCTGAGCCTGTTCAAACATATGGAAGCCTTGCATGCCTTGGGGCGGCCCCTGTTGGTTGGGGTCTCGCGAAAGAGCATGATAGGCAATGCCTTGGGCCGCCCGGTGGGCGAACGCCTGTATGGCGGTCTCGCGCTGGCTGCCTTGGCCCTCGCCAAGGGTGCGCGTATATTGCGCGTGCACGATGTAGCCGAAACGATGGATGTCGTGCGGATGATCGCAGCTGTGGATTCAGCCGAATAAGAATGACGGAGCACTTATGAGCAAGAAATACTTTGGCACCGACGGGATTCGTGGTCGGGTCGGCGAATACCCTATTACCCCTGATTTCATGCTCAAGCTCGGCTGGGCGGCCGGCATGGCGTTCCGCAAAATGGGCGCTTGCAAGGTGCTGGTCGGCAAGGACACGCGAATTTCCGGCTACATGTTCGAATCGGCACTCGAGGCCGGCCTGACGTCGGCGGGTGCCGATGTGATGCTGCTGGGCCCGATGCCGACGCCAGCCATTGCCTACCTGACGCGTACGTTCCAGGCCCAGGCAGGCATCGTGATCAGTGCCTCGCACAACCCTCATGATGACAACGGCATCAAGTTCTTCTCCGGCCAGGGTACCAAGCTGCCGGATGATATCGAGCTGATGATCGAAGAGCTGCTGGACACGCCGATGACTGTGGTTGAGTCGAGCAAGATCGGCAAAGTGTCGCGGATCAACGATGCTTCGGGTCGCTACATCGAATTCTGCAAAGGCAGTGTGCCGACCGGTACCAGCTTTTCCGGCCTGAAAGTCGTCGTCGATTGTGCCCACGGGGCAACCTATAAAGTTGCGCCGAGCGTCTTTCGCGAGCTGGGCGCCGAGGTGGTGGTGCTTTCCGCCCAGCCTAATGGCCTGAACATCAACCATAACTGTGGCTCCACCCATACAGAGGCGTTGCAGGCCGCGGTGCTGGCTGAGCAGGCCGATCTCGGGATCGCCTTCGATGGCGATGGTGATCGGGTCTTGATGGTCGATCACACCGGCACGGTCGTCGATGGTGACGAGTTGCTGTTCATCATTGCCCGTGACCTGCATGGGCGCGGCAAGCTGCAGGGCGGCGTGGTCGGCACGTTGATGAGCAACCTTGGGCTTGAACTGGCCCTGGCGGACCTGGATATCCCGTTCGTGCGGGCTAACGTGGGTGACCGCTATGTGATCTCGGAGTTGCTGGAGCGCAACTGGGTGATCGGGGGCGAGAACTCCGGCCACATCGTGTGCTTCGACCATACCACCACAGGTGATGCGATCATTGCAGCCCTGCAAGTGCTGATGGCGCTCAAGGCGCGTAACGAAGGCCTCGCGCAGTCGCGCCAGGCATTGCGCAAATGCCCGCAAGTGTTGATCAACGTGCGTTTCGGTGGTGGTGTGAATCCTCTCGAGCATGCGAAGGTCAAGCAGGCCAGTGAGCATGTGACACAGGCGATGGCGGGGCGTGGGCGCGTGTTGTTGCGCAAGTCCGGCACAGAGCCTTTGGTGCGCGTCATGGTCGAAGGAGAGGATGAAGCGCAAGTTCGCGGTTATGCCGAAGAGCTGGCAAAACTGGTTACTGAAGTTTCTGCCTGAATTCGGCTTGCCAGTCATGAATCGGTTGGGTAACATCTGCGCCCACTTTGACCGACGAGGTACAGCATGCGTCGCCCTATGGTAGCTGGTAACTGGAAGATGCACGGTACCCGCGCCAGCGTCGCTGAGCTGATCAATGGCCTTCGTCATCTGGCCTTGCCTAGCGGTGTTGATGTCGCGGTATTCCCGCCTTGCCTGTATATCAACCAAGTGGTTGATGGCTTGAAAGGTAAATCGATTTCGGTCGGTGCGCAGAATTCTGCGGTGGAATCCATGCAAGGTGCGCTGACCGGCGAGATTGCGCCGAGTCAGTTGCTGGATGCAGGTTGCTCCCTGGTCTTGGTCGGGCATTCCGAGCGTCGCCAGATCATGGGCGAGCAGGACAAGACCTTGATCCGCAAGTTTGCTGCGGCCCAGGGCAGTGGTCTGATTCCGGTGTTGTGCGTAGGGGAGACCCTCGAGCAGCGTGAAGCCGGCAAGACCCTTGAAGTTGTCGGGCGTCAGCTGGGCAGCATCATCGAAGACCTGGGTGTCGGTGCTTTTGCAAAGGCGGTCATTGCTTACGAGCCGGTCTGGGCCATTGGCACCGGGCTGACTGCTTCGCCGCAACAGGCGCAGGATGTGCACGCAGCCATCCGCGCACAGTTGGCGGCAGAGAATTCTGAAGTGGCACGAGGTGTGCGGCTTCTATACGGCGGCAGCGTGAAGGCGGCCAATGCGGTCGAACTGTTCGGCATGCCGGATATCGATGGGGGGCTCATTGGTGGAGCGTCCCTGAATGCAGATGAGTTCGGTGCGATTTGTCGCGCCGCGGGAAACTGAAAAAATGCTGGAAACAGTCGTAGTCGTTTTTCATCTGCTGGGTGCACTGGGCGTAGTTGCTCTCGTATTGCTGCAGCAGGGTAAAGGTGCGGATGCTGGTGCGTCTTTCGGTGCAGGTGCTTCAAATACTGTGTTCGGAAGCCAAGGTTCCTCTACCTTTCTTAGTAAGTTTACTGCTATACTTGCCGCCGGTTTCTTCATGACCAGCTTAGGGTTAGGTTACTTTGCTAAAGAGAAAGCTCATGAGCTGACTCAAGTAGGTTTGCCAAACCCAGCGGTACTGGAAGCGCCAAAGCAACAACCGGCTTCTGATGATGTCCCGGTGCTTCAAGAGCAAAAGTCGGCCAATCCGGCGACTGACGTGCCTCCAGCTCAAGAGCAGAAGTAAGAAGGTTTCAAACGCTGTATTGCCGAGGTGGTGGAATTGGTAGACACGCAACCTTGAGGTGGTTGTGCCCATAGGGTGTAGGGGTTCGAGTCCCCTTCTCGGTACCAATTATCAGGAGAGCCCGCGATTGCGGGCTTTCTTGTAGGTGGAAGGGTTACATTGACCCTGTAAGGGATCGGTCGTATACTTCCGCCCCAGCTTTGTCGCGGGATGGAGCAGTCTGGTAGCTCGTCGGGCTCATAACCCGAAGGTCGTCGGTTCAAATCCGGCTCCCGCAACCAGTTTCAGGGGCCCCTTCCAAGGGGCTTTTTGTTAGCTGGACACTTTATAACGCCGCTGTTCGACGGCGTTTCAGGGATGGGCGATTCGCCCATTTTTTTTTATTTGCACAGCATGCACAAACATGCACGAGGGGGTTCAGGTGTCGAGCAAGCTAGAACAGTTGCAGGCCTTGTTGGCCCCGGTGGTCGTGGCCCTTGGCTATGAATGCTGGGGTATTGAGTTCTCGGCTCAAGGTCGCCACTCACTGTTGCGCGTTTATATCGATAAGGAAGGCGGCGTGTTGGTGGATGATTGCGCCATCGTCAGCCGTCAAATCAGCGGTGTACTGGATGTTGAAGATCCAATCACCTCCGAATACACCCTTGAAGTTTCCTCGCCTGGCATGGAGCGCCCCCTGTTCACACTTGAACAGTTCGCTTCGTTTGCCGGTGAACAAGTGAAGATCAAGCTGCGCTCGCCTTTCGAAGGTCGACGCAACTTCCAAGGCCTTCTGCGCGGTGTAGAAGAGCAGGACGTCGTGGTGCAGGTAGATGACCATGAGTTCCTGTTGCCGATCGATATGATCGACAAGGCCAACATTATTCCCAGTTTTGACTGATACGTGCCAGATACTGCGGATCCCGCGGATCCAATGGCTTGCGAAAGGCGAGGCGTACGATGAGCAAAGAAGTACTGCTGGTTGTTGAGTCGGTATCCAATGAAAAGGGCGTACCGGCTAACGTTATTTTTGAAGCGCTGGAGCTGGCTCTGGCCACTGCTACCAAGAAGCGGTTTGAAGACGAAGTTGATTTGCGTGTGGAAATCAATCGCCACACCGGTGCCTACGAGACTTTCCGTCGCTGGACGGTGGTCGAGGAAGCCGACCTGGATGATCCGGCTATCGAAACCTGGCCGAGCAAGGTTGCAGAAACGCACCCGGGCGCCAAGGTTGGTGATGTAGTAGAAGAAAAAATCGAGTCCATCGAGTTCGGTCGCATCGCTGCACAGACTGCCAAGCAGGTTATTGTGCAGAAGGTTCGCGAAGCCGAGCGCGCGCAAGTCGTCGACGCTTATCGCGAGCGCCTGGGGGAAATCATCTCCGGCACCGTGAAAAAAGTGACCCGCGACAACGTGATCGTCGACCTGGGCAACAACGCCGAAGCGTTGCTGGCTCGCGAAGACATCATCTCTCGCGAAACTTTCCGGGTCGGCGTGCGCTTGCGTGCGCTGCTCAAGGAAATCCGCACCGAGAACCGCGGCCCGCAGCTGATCCTGTCGCGTACCGCGCCGGAAATGCTGATCGAGTTGTTCCGCATCGAAGTGCCGGAAATTGCTGAAGGCCTGATCGAAGTAATGGCCGCCTCCCGTGATCCGGGTTCGCGTGCCAAGATCGCGGTCCGCTCCAAGGACAAGCGCATCGACCCGCAAGGTGCCTGCATCGGCATGCGTGGTTCGCGTGTCCAGGCCGTATCCGGCGAGTTGGGCGGCGAGCGTGTGGACATCGTCCTGTGGGACGACAACCCGGCTCAGTTCGTGATCAATGCCATGTCGCCTGCTGAAGTGGCGGCAATTATCGTCGACGAAGATGCCCACGCCATGGACATCGCCGTTGGCGCAGACAATCTGGCTCAGGCCATCGGTCGCGGTGGTCAGAACGTGCGTCTGGCCAGCCAGTTGACTGGCTGGACCCTGAACGTGATGACCGAATCGGACATCCAGGCTAAACAGCAAGCTGAAACCGGCGACATCCTGCGCAACTTCATCGACGAGCTTGAAGTCGATGAAGAGCTGGCGCAGGTGCTGGTGGATGAAGGCTTTACCAGCCTGGAAGAGATTGCCTACGTACCGGTGGAGGAAATGCTCAACATCGACGGCTTTGACGAGGAGATCGTCAACGAGCTTCGCGCTCGGGCCAAGGATCGTTTGTTGACCAAAGCCATCGCTACTGAGGAAAAGCTGGCAGACGCCCATCCGGCCGAAGACCTGCTCTCGCTTGAGGGCATGGACAAGGATTTGGCGATGGAACTGGCGGTGCGCGGCGTAATTACCCGCGAAGACCTGGCCGAGCAGTCTATTGACGATCTGCTCGACATCGACGGCATTGACGATGATCGTGCCGGCAAGTTGATCATGGCCGCCCGAGCCCACTGGTTCGAGTAATTAGGCGCGGCCTGAGGAGAGAAGTGCATGACGCAAGTCACGGTGAAACAACTGGCCGATGAGGTCAAAACACCGGTAGAGCGCCTGTTGCAGCAGATGCGTGAGGCAGGTCTGCCGCACACCGCCGCCGAGGAACATGTGACCGACAGTGAGAAGCAGTCCCTGCTGACTCACCTGAAGAGCAGTCACAAGGCGAAAGTGGAAGAACCGCGCAAGATCACTCTGCAGCGTAAAACCACCAGCACCCTGCGTGTTGCCGGTAGCAAAAGCATCAGCGTTGAAGTACGCAAGAAGAAAGTCTTCGTACAGCGCAGCCCGGAAGAAATCGAAGCCGAGCGCAAACGCGAACAGGAAGAACGTCGCGCAGTAGAAAATGCTGCTCGTCAGAAGGCTGAAGAAGAAGCCAAGCGTCGCGCCGAAGAAGAAGCGCGTCGCCAGCCTGCTGCTGCGCAAGCTGCTCCGGTAGAAGCCGTCGAGGCTGTCGCCCCGGTAGCCGAACCTGTGCGCGAAGCCGCTCCAGTCGTGGCTGCGGCTCCGGCTCCGGCCGATACTCGCAAGCGCGACGAACAGCGTCGTCCGGACAAACCACGTGCAGACGACAACCGTCGTGGCAGTGGTGATGGCGAGCGCAAGAACGCGCCTCATCGTGCTTCGGTCAAGGAAAAGGCGCCAGCGCCACGCGTTGCGCCACGTACCACCGACGAGGAAAGCGATGGCTTCCGTCGTGGCGGTCGCGGCAAGGCCAAGCTGAAGAAGCGCAACGCCCACGGTTTCCAGAGCCCTACCGGCCCTGTCGTGCGTGAAGTGAAGATCGGCGAGACCATCACTGTGGGCGATCTGGCCCAGCAGATGTCGGTCAAGGCTGCTGAAATCATCAAGTTCATGTTCAAGCTGGGTACGCCAGCCACTATCAACCAGGTACTGGACCAGGAAACTGCCCAACTGGTTGCTGAAGAGCTGGGCCACAAAGTGACCCTGGTCAGCGACACCGCCCTGGAAGATTCCCTGGCCGAGTCCCTGAAGTTTGAAGGTGAGGCGGTTTCCCGTGCTCCGGTCGTGACCGTCATGGGTCACGTTGACCACGGTAAAACGTCCCTGCTCGACTATATTCGTCGTGCGAAGGTTGCGGCAGGTGAGGCTGGCGGCATTACCCAGCACATCGGCGCCTACCACGTTGAAACCGACCGCGGCATGGTGACGTTCCTCGACACCCCGGGTCACGCCGCGTTTACCGCGATGCGTGCCCGTGGTGCCAAGGCGACCGACATCGTGATCCTGGTGGTTGCAGCGGACGACGGCGTGATGCCGCAAACCATCGAAGCCGTTCAGCATGCCAAGGCAGCTGGCGTGCCGCTGGTGGTTGCGGTGAACAAGATCGACAAGCCGGGCGCCGATCTCGATCGCATCCGCAGCGAACTGTCGGTCCACGGCGTGACCTCCGAAGAGTGGGGTGGCGACACTCCATTCGTTCCGGTCTCGGCGAAGATGGGTACCGGCGTTGACGAACTGCTCGAAGCCGTTCTGTTGCAAGCCGAGGTTCTGGAATTGACCGCTACACCTTCGGCTCCTGGCCGTGGTGTGGTTGTAGAATCGCGCCTCGACAAGGGCCGTGGCCCGGTTGCGACCGTCCTGGTTCAAGACGGTACCCTGCGCCAAGGCGACATGGTGCTGGTCGGTTCGAACTACGGCCGTGTACGTGCCATGCTCGACGAGAACGGCAAGTCCATCAAGGAAGCAGGTCCCGCTATCCCGGTCGAGATCCTCGGCCTGGACGGTACTCCGGATGCTGGCGACGAGATGAGCGTTGTGGCTGACGAGAAGAAAGCCCGTGAAGTGGCTCTGTTCCGTCAAGGCAAGTTCCGCGAAGTCAAACTGGCTCGTGCTCACGCTGGCAAGCTGGAAAACATCTTCGAGAACATGGGTCAGGAAGAGAAGAAGACGCTCAACATCGTCCTCAAATCCGACGTCCGTGGTTCGCTCGAAGCGTTGAACGGTGCCTTGAATGGCCTGGGTAACGACGAAGTGCAAGTGCGTGTGGTCGGTGGCGGTGTTGGTGGTATCACCGAATCCGACGCCAACCTGGCACTGGCCTCCAACGCTGTATTGTTCGGCTTCAACGTGCGTGCCGATGCCGGCGCTCGCAAGATCGTCGAGCAGGAAGGCCTGGATATGCGTTACTACAACGTGATCTACGACATCATCGAAGACGTCAAGAAAGCGTTGACCGGTATGCTGGGCAGCGACGTCCGGGAGAACATCCTGGGTGTGGCCGAAGTTCGCGACGTATTCCGTTCGCCGAAGTTTGGTGCCATCGCCGGTTGCATGGTGATCGAAGGTGTTGTTCACCGTAACCGTCCGATCCGTGTACTGCGTGAAGACATCGTGATCTTCGAAGGCGAGCTGGAATCCCTGCGCCGCTTCAAGGATGACGCTTCCGAAGTACGTGCCGGCATGGAATGCGGTATTGGCGTCAAGAGCTACAACGACGTCAAGGTCGGCGACAAGATCGAAGTCTTCGAGAAGGTCCAGGTTGCTCGCAGCCTCTGACTCGCGCACTTCAAGAGCCGCGCCGGGTAGCCGCATGAACATGCGCTGCCTTGCTGGCGGACTCTAAACGCAACGCCCGGTCTGGCTTTTGCCAGGCCGGGCGTTTGCCGCTTTCAGACCTCGCGGGTTTCACCGTGGGGCAGTAACAGGTAACAAGACATGGCAAAAGAATACAGCCGTACCCAACGAATCGGCGATCAGATGCAGCGTGAGCTGGCCCAACTGATCCGTCGCGAAGTCAAAGACCCGCGCGTCGGCCTGGTCACCATTACCGCAGTGGAAGTCAGTCGTGACGTCGGTCATGCCAAGATTTTCATCACCGTGATGGGCCAGGACAGCGCCGAAGAAATCGCCCAGAGCATCAAGGTGCTCAACTCGGCCGCCGGCTTCCTGCGTATGCAGCTGGCCCGGGAGATGAAGCTGCGCAGCGTCCCACAGCTGCACTTCCACTACGACGAAAGCGTCGTGCGTGGTGCGCATCTGTCGGCCCTGATCGAACGCGCCGTGGCTGAAGACAGCCAGCACCCGGTTGCGGCTGAACCCGAAGACACCAAGGAGTAGTCGGTGGCTCAGGTCAAACGTATCCGTCGTAATGTCAGCGGTATCATCCTGCTCGACAAGCCGCTGGGGTTCACGTCCAACGCGGCGTTGCAGAAGGTTCGCTGGCTGCTCAATGCCGAAAAGGCCGGGCATACCGGTAGCCTCGATCCGCTGGCCACCGGCGTGCTGCCGCTGTGCTTTGGCGAGGCGACCAAGTTTTCTCAGTACCTGCTCGATTCCGACAAGGGCTATGAAACCCTGGCGCAACTGGGCAAGACCACCACCACGGCGGATGCCGAAGGTGAGGTTTTGCTCGAGCGCCCGGTGACCGTTGGTCAGGCTGATATCGAAGCGGTGTTGCCGAGATTTCGTGGGCAAATCAGTCAGATACCGCCGATGTACTCGGCGCTGAAGCGTGATGGCCAGCCCTTGTATAAACTGGCCCGAGCAGGCGAAGTAGTGGAGCGCGAGCCGCGTTCTGTTACTATTGCGCGCTTGGAATTGCTGGCCTTTGACGGTAATACTGCGCGGCTGGCCGTGGATTGCAGCAAGGGCACCTATATCCGGACCCTGGTGGAGGATATTGGTGAACAGCTCGGCTGTGGCGCGTACGTGGCAGAATTGCGACGGACCCAGGCCGGGCCTTTCACGTTGGCCCAGACGGTCACGCTGGAAGAGCTTGAAGCGGTACATGCCGAAGGCGGCAACGAAGCGGTCGACCGTTTCCTGATGCCATCGGACAGCGGGTTGCTGGATTGGCCACTGTTGCAGTTCTCGGAACACAGTGCGTTCTACTGGCTCAACGGCCAGCCGGTACGTGCCCCGGATGCGCCGAAGTTCGGCATGGTCCGGGTGCAGGATCATAACGGTCGCTTCATCGGTATCGGTGAAGTGAGCGAAGACGGGCGCATTGCGCCGCGTCGACTGATTCGGTCGGAATGACCGGAACCAGCCTGCGTAACAGCAGGTTGGCGAGTGTGGCTGTTAACAGGCACGGTCACTACTCATTTATAGATACAGGGATTTGTCCCTGGCCTGTTGAAGCTGTTTCCCTGAAACAGTTTCCTGACTAAAAGGATTGCCTCATGGCTCTCGACGTTCAAGAAAAAGCTCAAATCGTAGCTGACTACCAGCAAGCTGTTGGTGACACTGGTTCGCCAGAAGTGCAAGTTGCACTGCTGACCCACAACATCAACAAACTGCAAGGTCACTTCAAGGCCAACGGTAAAGATCACCACTCCCGTCGTGGTCTGATCCGCATGGTAAACCAGCGTCGTAAGCTGCTGGACTACCTGAAAGGCAAGGACGTGAGCCGTTACAGCGCTCTGATCGCTCGCCTGGGTCTGCGTCGCTAATCAGCGATTGCGCTAGAGGTTGGTGGTCTGTCGTACGTCAGTGGGTTTCCCGCTGGCGCATGGCAGGCTCCCAGCCTCAAGTTTTATCTGGATACACGTTTTACCCTGGACAGACGTCGGGCCGATTCCCGCCATTGCCCAAGAATTTCGCAAGAAGACAAGTTCCCCAAGAGCCACAAAGAAGGTAGGACACCGTGAACCCGGTAATCAAAAAATTCCAGTTCGGTCAGTCGACCGTTACCCTCGAGACTGGCCGTATCGCCCGTCAGGCCTCCGGCGCAGTGCTGGTCACCGTTGACGACGACGTCAGCGTATTGGTGACCGTTGTCGGTGCCAAGCAAGCCGATCCAGGCAAGGGCTTCTTCCCTCTGTCTGTTCACTACCAGGAAAAGACTTACGCTGCCGGTAAGATCCCTGGCGGTTTCTTCAAACGCGAAGGCCGTCCTTCCGAGAAAGAAACCCTGACTTCCCGACTGATCGACCGTCCGATCCGTCCGCTGTTCCCAGAAGGCTTCATGAACGAAGTGCAGGTTGTCTGCACCGTCGTGTCCACCAGCAAGAAAACCGATCCGGACATCGCTGCGATGATCGGTACCTCGGCTGCCCTGGCGATCTCCGGCATTCCTTTCGATGGCCCGATCGGCGCTGCCCGCGTTGCGTTCCACGAAAGCACCGGCTACCTGCTGAACCCGACCTACGAGCAACTGAAAGCCTCGAGCCTGGACATGGTCGTGGCCGGTACTTCCGAAGCCGTGCTGATGGTTGAATCCGAAGCCAAAGAGCTGACCGAAGACCAGATGCTGGGCGCCGTATTGTTCGCCCACGACGAGTTCCAGGTGGTGATCAACGCCGTCAAGGAACTGGCCGCCGAAGCCGCCAAGCCAACCTGGACCTGGGCTCCGCAAGCCGAAGCCACCGAACTGCTGGGCGCGATCCGTGCCGAGTTCGGCGAAGCGATCTCCCAGGCCTACACCATCACCGTCAAGGCCGACCGTTATGCACGCCTGGGCGAGCTGAAAGACCAGGTCGTTGCCAAGCTGTCCGGCGAAGAAGGCCAGCCATCGGCCAGCGACGTCAAAGCCGCTTTCGGTGAAATCGAATACCGCACCGTTCGCGAAAACATCGTCAACGGCAAGCCACGTATCGACGGTCGCGACACCCGCACCGTACGTCCGCTGAACATCGAAGTCGGCGTCCTGCCAAAGACCCACGGTTCGGCACTGTTCACCCGTGGCGAAACCCAGGCGCTGGTCGTTGCAACACTGGGCACCGCCCGTGACGCGCAACTGCTGGACACCCTGGAAGGCGAAAAGAAAGACCCGTTCATGCTGCACTACAACTTCCCTCCGTTCTCGGTGGGCGAGTGTGGTCGCATGGGTGGCGCCGGTCGCCGCGAAATCGGTCACGGCCGTCTGGCCCGTCGTTCGGTCCAGGCCATGCTGCCAGCCGCTGACGTGTTCCCGTACACCATCCGCGTGGTATCGGAAATCACCGAGTCCAACGGTTCGAGCTCGATGGCTTCGGTCTGCGGCGCTTCCCTGGCCCTGATGGACGCCGGTGTGCCGATGAAGGCGCCGGTTGCCGGTATCGCCATGGGTCTGGTTAAAGAGGGCGAGAAATTCGCCGTCCTGACCGACATCCTGGGTGACGAAGACCACCTGGGCGACATGGACTTCAAAGTGGCCGGTACCGCCAAAGGCGTCACCGCACTGCAGATGGACATCAAGATCAAGGGCATCACCGAAGAGATCATGGAAATCGCCCTGGGCCAGGCCCTGGAAGCGCGCCTGAACATCCTCGGTCAGATGAACCAGATCATCGGTCAGTCCCGTACCGAACTGTCGGAAAATGCTCCGACCATGATCGCGATGAAAATCGACACCGACAAAATCCGTGATGTCATCGGTAAAGGCGGCGCGACCATCCGTGCGATCTGTGAAGAAACCAAGGCTTCGATCGACATCGAAGACGACGGCTCGATCAAGATCTTCGGCGAAACCAAGGAAGCGGCAGAGGCAGCACGCCAGCGCGTCCTGGGTATCACCGCAGAAGCCGAGATCGGCAAGATCTACGTCGGCAAGGTTGAGCGCATCGTCGACTTCGGCGCGTTCGTCAACATCCTGCCGGGCAAGGACGGTCTGGTTCACATCTCCATGCTGAGCGATGCTCGCGTCGAGAAAGTGACCGACATCCTCAAAGAAGGCCAGGAAGTGGAAGTGCTGGTACTGGACGTGGACAACCGCGGCCGTATCAAGCTGTCCATCAAGGACGTCGCAGCAGCCAAGGCATCGGGCGTTTAATCACCCCTTCGCCTGACTGCTGAACAAGCAAACGCCCCGACTGGTTCGGGGCGTTTTGCTGTGTGGTGAAAATCCCTGTGTCGCGGGTTGCCTGGCCACAGGGGACGATGCTAGGTTTAGCCACCGCCCGTGTAGCTCAGTCGGTAGAGCAGCGCACTCGTAACGCGAAGGTCGCAGGTTCGATTCCTGTCTCGGGCACCATCCCCCTCGTTATTTCACTTTCCTGCTCAGTTCCTCGACCGTGCGTTTGAGCTGATCCATCTCGCGATCCTGATCGCTGAGCTCCCGTTTCAGGGACGAAATCTCGCTGTTGCTCGAACTCGAACTGGAGCCGCTATTGCGCTTGAGTTCTTCCACTTGCTTGCCCAGATCGTTCAGGTCGCGTTCCTGTTCCTTAATGGTGCGCTTGAGCTCGTCGATCTCCTTGCTGCTGGAGGTGGAGCTGGAGCCACTGTTGCGCTTGAGTTCTTCGATCTGACGGGCCTGCTCGCTGAGGACGCGTTTCTGGCTTTCCAGTTCCTCGGCGTTGTTCTTCACGGTTTTTGGCAGGTTTTCCAAGGCGCTGACGCTGACATCGGTCTTGACGAGTACGTACTTATCAAATCGGTCATAACGAAGGGCAGGAATGGCGTCGTCGGAAGACGGCCTATCGGAGGAGACTTCAACAGCCGCTTGGGCAACGCCGGTCAAGGTCAGGCTGCCGAGCAGCAGGGTCGCGGTTGCAAGCCGGGTCGACGAACGTTTCGAAAAGCTGCGCATCACTGGGGTTCCTTGTGAGGTGCCGACATGGCACATGGCTATGACTGGTTATTTTGACAGATGTTCCCAAGCTCTCCTGGTTTCTCATGCGCATGGTTTTTTTGTGGGATAGATGTAAAGAACCATGTAAATCGTCGGCAAAACGTCCTATATTCATTGCCTGCATGTGCATCGCCCAGCAGTTTTCAGATGATCCCCGAATGGTTCTGAAGGCCAGATAAACCGGGCTTCACACGGTTTTTTTGCGTCAGAGAGATCCTTGATGATCCAGATCCATCTTCCATTCCCCAGATCAACGAGAACGCCATGACTGTTAAAGAATTGACCCAGGAAGCCAGGCACGAAGAAGCGCTGAAGAAGTACGTGTTGGATGCGCCCCAGTTGCTGGAAGAGATCAAGGACTTGTCTGCCGATGATCAAAAAGACCAGATCCAATGGGCGTTCGAGGACGAGGCCGAAGCCCAGGGGCTGCAGCCTTGGGAGTTGACGCTCAAGTACACCAGCACACCTGAAGAATTCGAGGCGCAGCGCCTTGCGTTGCACAAGGAAGCGGCCGAGGTGCTGGGTGTGGAATGGGATGAGTACTGCGAGATGAACAATCTTGTAGTTTAAAAGCAGCTACAAGCTACAAGCTACAAGCTGCAAGACAAGCACGGAGCGGCTTGAAGCTTGCAGCTTGGGGCTTGAAGCTGCTCAGAGACTGAGTCGCATCGACAGATCCACTGCCTTCACATCCTTGGTCATCGCGCCGATCGAGATGTAGTCCACCCCAGTCTCGGCAATCGGGCGCAACGTACTTTCGTTGATCCCGCCGCTGGCTTCCAGTTTCGCCTTGCCGCCATTGAGGCGCACGGCTTCACGCATGTCGTCCAGGCTCAGTTCGTCGAGCATGATGATGTCGGCGTTGGCTGCCAGCGCTTCCTTCAATTCCGCCAGGCTTTCCACTTCGACTTCCACCGGTTTGCCCGGTGCGATCTTGTGGGCGGCAGCGATGGCCTGGGCGATCCCGCCGCAGGCGGCGATGTGGTTTTCCTTGATCAGGAAGGCATCGTACAGGCCGATGCGGTGGTTGTGGCAGCCACCGCAGGTGACCGCGTACTTCTGGGCCAGGCGCAGCCCCGGCAGGGTCTTGCGGGTGTCCAGCAGCTTGACCTGGGTACCGGCGACAAAGTCGGCCAGGTAACGGGCCCGCGTGGCAACGCCGGAAAGCATTTGCAGGAAGTTCAGCGCGCTGCGTTCGCCGGTCAGCAGCGAGCGGGCCGGGCCTTCCAGGTGGAACAGCGCTTGATCGGGGTTGACCCGGTCGCCGTCGCGCACTTGCCAATGCACCGCGACACGTGGGTCCAGTTGCCGGAACACGGCATCGACCCAGGCCGTGCCACTGATGATCGCCGCGTCGCGGGTAATGATGGTGGCCTTGGCCAGGCGTTCGGCGGGGATCAGTTGCGCGGTGATGTCGCCGCTGCCGATGTCTTCAAGCAACGCACGGCGCACGTTGGCTTCGATTTCGGCGGTCAGATCGGCGAGACGTAGATTCGGCATAACGGGCTCCACAAACAAAGTGGCTTGATTATAGGGTGTCGAAACCTGCATTTGGTCGCGTCCTCGCAACATTTCCTCATTTCCCAGGTCACTTATTGCGCCGTATTTCGAGATGGATCACAGAGTGTGCTGGTGCGACAGGGTTGTTTTACCCGATAATCCGCCTTTCAATTGACGTCATAGCTTTGACGTTGCGAGCCGCAGAAAGCCGTTTCAGGAGGCCAGGATGCACAACGACGGGAATGTAGTGCCTTTGCACAAGGTCGCTACCGATCAGGCGAATCCTTCGCCGCTCGCCCGCCTGCCTGTGATTCTGCTTCAGGTTCGCGACAAGGCCGCCCAGCAGTTGCGCCTGGGCTTGCAGGGGCTGTTCGATAACGCCGACGACACCTTGTTTGAAATGGCCGACCGGGCGCGCGACGACGTCGAGCAGAACCTGTACTTCGAGGCCATGCGTGACCTGCGCCTGAAGCGTAAAAGCATCGAACGTGAATTTATCGAGCAGTTTTTCGAGACTTTCGTCAGTCTCGCCCAATACGACCTGACCCACACCAGCTTGGCGCCAGACAGCCCGATCCAGCGCTCCCAGGACGACCTGGAGCGGCAACTGGCGGTCGAGGCGATGGTCACTCGGGTGCTCAGGCGCGATGGCGTGTCGCTGGAACAACTGACGGCCCGGCTCAGTGTGCTGCTGGCCCGACCGCTGGCCAATCAGCACAATCCCCTGAGCCCGGCATTGCTGTGCGAGAAGTTCCTGCAGGCCGGGCGCAACCTGGGCGTGGGAATCAAGGTCAAGCTGATCCTGCTCAAGCTGTTCGAGCGTTATGTGCTCAGCGATTGCGACCAACTCTATACCGAGGCCAACCAGTTGCTGGCCGCCACGGGCATCCTGCCAGAACTCAAGGTTACGCTGGCGCGCCGGGCGTCGGATCGCGCCGAGGACAATCCCAGGCCCGACGCCGAGACGGCTGCCAAGCCCAGCGATGCCGAGGTCGATGACAGCGTGCAGGAAGTGTTCGCCGCCCTGCAGAAGCTGTTGATGCAGGTGCGTGGCACCGTGGCGCCGACCCTGGAGCCCAGCGTGCCGCCCCAGCCGATTTCTACCCGTGACCTGTTGCGGTTGCTCTCTCATTTGCAGCAATACGTGCCGGCGCCTACCGTTCACGACGAATTCGATTTGCGTAGCCAGCTCGAACAGCTGTTGACCCGGGTCAGCGTCAGGAGTGGCAAGTCTCGCGTGGTCGAAGGCGCCGATGAAGACGTGATCAACCTGATCTCGATGATGTTCGAATTCATCCTCGACGATCACAACCTGCCAGACTCCTTCAAGGCCCTGATCGGCCGCCTGCAAATTCCGATGCTCAAGGTCGCGGTGCAGGACAAGAGTTTCTTCAGCCGTGGCAATCATCCGGCCCGGCGGCTGCTTAACGAAATCGCGGCCGCGGCCATGGGCTGGGGTGATTGCGACGATCATCAGCGCGACAGCCTCTACCAGCGCATCGAGCAGGTGGTGCAGCGCTTATTGAATGATTTTGTCGATGACCCGGCAATTTTCTCTGAACTGCTGGCCGACTTCCTGGCCTTCACCAGTGACGAGCGGCGCCGCAGTGAGCTGCTCGAACAGCGCATCCGCGATGCCGAAGAGGGCCGGGCCAAGGCCGAACTGGCGCGCCAGCGCGTCGAAGGGGCGCTGAACCAGGTGATGTTGGGCAAAGTCCTGCCGCAAGCCGTGGTGGAGTTCGTGCAACACGCCTGGAGCCAAGTGTTGCTGCTGACCTGCTTCAAGCATGGCAAGTATTCCGCCGAGTGGCAGGCCGACGTCTTGACCCTGGAGCAATTGATCTGGAGCGTCCAGCCTCACGACGAACCCGATGCTGGCCTGCGTTTGCTGGCGATAGTGCCCGAATTGCTCAAGGCCCTGCGTGAAGGCTTGAGTCGCTCGGCGTTCGACCCGTTCGCCACCAGCGAGTTTTTCAGTGAGCTGGAAGCCCTGCATGTGCAGGCGCTCGAGCGCACGGGCCAAGCGACGGAACAGGCCCAGTCGTTCACTTCACCGGTCATGGTCCAGGTGCTGGAAAAAATCGTCTTGCGCCCCCCTCAAAAGTCGGCGGGGGAGAGCGTGGCGGTGCATTTGCCCGCCGATGACGTGGGCCTGCTGCAGGTCGACCAGTTGCACCTGGGAAGCTGGGTCGAGTTCCAAGAGGACGATGACAACACCTTGCGTTGCAAGCTGGCGGCGATCATCGAGGCCACCGGCAAATACGTCTTCGTCAATCGCACCGGCCTCAAGGTACTGGAGCATAGCCGCACCAGCCTGGCCCTGGAGTTTCGCCGGGGCGCGGCGCGGCTGCTGGACGACACCCTGTTGTTCGACCGCGCGCTGGAGTCGGTGCTGGGCAATCTGCGTCAGCTCAATCGCGGCAAGTGATCGCGCAGCCCGGTCCGATCACGGCATACTGGCGACATTCACCGTCGTCATCGAAGGAACCTGTATGCAGTTGGACTCCGCGAGCGGTTGGTGCGACGGGATACGTCATTGCCCATCGCCCAACTTCAATGCGCGCCCCGAAGGCGAAATCTCCCTGCTGGTGATCCACAACATCAGCCTGCCACCGGCACAATTCGCCACGGGCAAGGTGCAGGAATTCTTCCAGAATCGTCTGGATGTCACGGAACATCCCTACTTTGTCGGTATCGCCGACCTGCGCGTCTCTGCGCATTTCCTGATCGAGCGTGACGGCGCCGTGACCCAGTTTGTCTCTTGTCTGGATCGTGCGTGGCATGCGGGTGTCTCGTGCTTCGAGGGGCGTGAGACCTGTAACGATTTTTCCCTGGGCATCGAGCTTGAGGGCACGGATGATCTGCCGTTCACCGACGCGCAATATGCCGCGTTGGTGGATCTGACCCGGCAGTTGCAAGCGGCGTTCAGGGCGATCACTGTGCAGCGTATCTGTGGGCACAGTGACATCGCACCGGGGCGCAAGACCGATCCGGGACCGGCATTTGACTGGGTGCGCTATCGTGCGGCCCTGACAGAAGGGGAAGGACAATGAGTTTTCTGGTGTTGCTGCTGGCCGTCTGGATCGAGAAGTTCTCGGCCTTGCGCCAGCGGGTCCAGCGTGACGGCGGTTGGCTGCACGAGCTGAACAAGCTCGAGGCGAGCCCACGTTGGGTCAACCGACCCTGGCTGGTGCTGACGGTGATGGTTTTGCTGCCCGTGGCGCTGCTGGCGTTGCTGTTGTGGGTGCTGGAGCCGGTCGCCTACGGTCTGTTGGCGCTGCCGGTGCATTTACTGGTGGTGATTTACAGCCTGGGGCGCGGTGATCTGCTGGCCGGCCTCGGGCCGTTTCGCGACGCGTGGCGTCGGGAAGACCTGCAAGCGGCGGCCCATGTCGCCAAGCGCGACCTGGACATTGAAGCCGATGACGGTGAGCAGTTGCTGGGGTGGGTCCAGGGGCATTTGTTGTGGCAGGCCTACCAGAGCTTCTTCGCGGTGATTTTCTGGTACTTCGTGTTGGGCCCGGTCGCCGCCCTGAGTTATCGACTGCTGGCGCTGGCCGCCGAGCACAGCCAGAACCCCGGCGTGGCCGAGCGGGCCGCGCAAATGCGCCATGCCTTCGATTGGGTGCCGGTGCGGTTGCTGGCGGCGAGCTTCGCCCTGGTGGGGAATTTCGTCGCGGTCAGCCGGGTCATGCTGCATGAGCTGCTGAACTGGAACATCAGCGCCGCTGCCCTCATCGACAAAGTCGGCCTGGTGGCCGGCGAGATCCCCCGGCCCGTCGCCGGACCGGACGGCATCAACAGCCTGGATCGCCTCTGGGAACTGCTGCTGCGTGCAGCGGTGCTCTGGTATGCCGGGTTTGCGTTGTGGACGGTGTTGGCCTGATCAACCTAAGCAAGGTTGTGGCCAGGCGCTTTTGTGGCGAGGGAGCTTGCTCCCGCTCGGCTCTGTAGGAGCTGGCGAAGCCTGCGATCTTTTGATCTTTCGCTTGGGACTCAAGTGCTTGGGGAAAGATCGCAGCCTCGTTGCACTCGACAGCTCCTACACAGCTCCTACACCGTTAACCTTAAGTTACAAATCTCCCCGCCGATTTAGGCTATACAGGGACAGCGCCCGAATAGTGGCTTTCTGCTGTCTCCGTGCGCGAGCTCATAACAATAAGAACACTACCGGGAGACTTCCTTGTGAAGAGTTTGCTCTGGCCCGCCGTCGCGCTGATGAACCGCCTGAGCTTCGGCATGAAGTTCAGCCTGATCAGCGTGCTGTTCCTGTTGCCAATGCTGGTGACCAACTTCTTTCTGGTGCGCGATTCCTATCGGGAATTCCAGGGCACGCAAGTGGAACTGCAAAGCCTCGACCTGCTGGGCAGCAGCCTGACCCTGCGCCGGGACCTGGAAACCCTCAATAACCTGGTGCAGATCAACGCCAGCCTGGGCCAGTCCGGCAAGGCCGGTGATGTCGAAGCGAAGATCGGCAGCCTGGAACAACAGGTCCTCGCGCGGCTGCAAGGCATGACCCCCGTGGCCACCGAGCCAGAGCAGGTCAGTGCCTTCGAGGCCAAGCGCGACGAAATGATCGGAGCTTTCAAGGCCCAGCAGGCCGAAAGCTCCTTGCAGAGCAAAAGTGCGCTGATCGGCAAGTTGCTCAACAGCGCCCAGATGTTCGGCCAGATCATCGCCAGCCAGGCGGGGCTGAGCCGCGACAACCAGAGCGACATCCGCCAGCTCAGCGAGTTGATCATCGGCACGACCCCCAAGGTTACCCAGATTCTCGGCGAAGGCCGGGCATTGGGCGCGTCCTCGTTGGGGCTGGGGTTTCTCAATTCGGCGTCGAGCACCCGCTTCGACGAGTTGCTGGCGCAGATCGAAAAGCTCCAGGGCGAGTACGACTTGAAACTGCAGGACGCCCTCGGCTCCAGCCAGGCGGCTGGACAAACCCTGGCAGCCCAGGCCGATGGCAGCAAGAGCGCCCTCAAGAAAGCCTCGGAACTGATCGAGGAGCAGGTGGTGATGGCCGACACCCTCGATGCGCCCTGGCCGGCATTCTTTGAGCAGGTCAGCGGCCTGATGGAGCAGACTTATCGGCTGAACGAAGCGACCCAGGGCTTTCTCGGCGTGCAGTTGCAGCAGCGCCTGGAGCAGAACCGCAGCCACATGGTGCTGCAAGCCGTGGCGCTGGTGCTGGTGTTCCTGTTGATTTTTTACCTGTACGCCGGTTTCTACGCCTCGACCCGCACCACGCTCCAGCATCTGGGGCGGATGATGGACAAGGTGGCGGCGGGGGACATGACGGTCAATTTTGTCGCCCGCAGCAAGGATGAGCTGGGCGAATTGGGTGAAGTGTTCAACGGTACGGTGGCGAAGATCCATGACCTGATCGAACAGGTCGGCCGCACCGTCGCCGAAGTCGAACGCCAGGCCGGGCAGGTGGAAACGGTTTCGGCCCAGAGCAACCAGGCCGTCGCCGGCCAGCGCAGCCAGATCGAATTGGTGGCTACGGCGATGAACCAGATGTCGGCCACGGCCCAGGAGGTTGCCCGCAGTGCCGCCGCCGCCGTGAGCAGTGCCCACAGCGTGAACGACGAAACCCTCAGTGGGCGCGGGTTGGTGGAGTCCCAGCAGGGCAGCATCGCCCGCTTGGCCAGCGAGATCGATCAGTCCGTGCAGGTGATCAATCAACTGGCGACCGACAGCCAGGCCATCAGTCGCGTGCTGGATGTGATCAAGAGCATCGCCGAGCAGACCAACCTGCTGGCCCTCAATGCCGCCATTGAAGCGGCCCGGGCCGGTGAGCAAGGGCGCGGCTTTGCGGTGGTGGCCGATGAGGTGCGGACCCTGGCCAAGCGAACCCAGCAATCGACCGAAGAAATCGAAGCGATGATCACCCGCCTGCATGGTGGTGTCGGTGCTGCGGTCAAGGCGATGGGCACCAGCCATGAGATGGCCAACGGTACGGTCGGCCAATCGGAAAAGGTCCAGCAGGCTTTGGAAAATATCCTCGGTGCCGTCGGCATGATCGTCGACCAGAACCAGCAGATCGCCGCCGCAGTAGAGCAGCAGACGGCGGTGGCCCATGACATCGACCAGAACATCGTCGAGATCAACCGCGCCGGCGAACGCACCGCCGAAGGTGCTCATCAGACCGAAAACGCCAGCCGCGAACTGTCCGCCCAAGTGGTGCAGCTCAAGCAATTGATCAATGCGTTTCGGGTGTGATTGCCGCTGATTCACCGCAGGTCCAATGTGGGAGCGAGCTTGGTGGGAGCAAGGCTTGCCCGCGATGAAAACACCGCGGTCTCTTGAGTACTGCGGTGCCTGGATCGCGAGCAAGCTTTGCTCCCACCAAGCTCGCTCCCACAGGTTTTTTTACCAGTTGAACAGTTGGCGGGCATTGGCCGTACTGGCCTCGGCCAAGCGTTCTGGGCTGATACCCATGATCCCGGCCAACGCCTCACAAATCGCCGGCAAATGCGCCGGGCTGTTCCGTTGGCCGGGGAACATCGCCGGGGCCATGTCCGGGGAATCGGTTTCCAGCACCACCGCGTCCAGCGGCAATTTTGCCAGCACCCGGTGCATGCGCAAGGCCTGGGGCCAGGTCGCGGCGCCGCCCAGGCCGAGCTTGAAGCCGAGCTTGATGTACTCGCGGGCCTCTTCAAAACTGCCGGCGAAGGCGTGGATGATCCCGGTGCGTTTGGGCCCCATGCGCTTGAGGGTCGCGATCACGGTGGCATGGCTGCGGCGCACATGGATCAGAGCCGGCAGCTCGAACTCCACCGCCAGTTGCAGTTGTGCTTCAAACAGCGCCTGCTGGTGTTCGCGGTCCAGGGTCGGGATGTAGTAATCCAGGCCGATTTCCCCCACCGCACACAATTGCCGGTGTCCGGCCAGGCGGCTCAGCCACTCGCGTAGCAGCGCCACGTCGTCGGGTCGGTGCTGATCGAGGTACACCGGGTGCAGGCCCAATGCGGCATGCAGGTCCGGGTCGCTTTGCACCAGGTCCCAGACCCGCTGCCAGTTGTCCCGGTACACGCCCAGTACCACCATTTGCCGCACGCCCAAGGCGCGGCTTTCGGCCAGCAGTGCCGGACGGTCCGCGTCAAAATCTGGAAAATCCAGGTGGGTGTGGGTGTCGATCAACTCCATGCATCAATCCTGAAGAAGCGTCAGCCCTGGTGAATACGCTGCTTGAACGTCCGCGCGATGGCCTGCACGCCTGGCTGATAGTCATTGTTTTCGATGGCCGCCAGGGCCAGTTCCAAGGCTTTTTCGGCGATCAGTTGGTGCTGCTGGGACATGGCATTGACCGGCAGCGGCAGGAAATCCAGCAACTGCGTGTCACCAAACGTGCCCAGGCGCAGCGGCCGCGACTTGAGCGGGAAATCGTGGAGGGCGTCGAACACCCCTTGCAGCAGCACGTAGGACGTGGTGATCAGCGCGTCGGGCAGATGCCCCAGGCGTGCGAGCATTTCATCCATCAACTGGCGACCGCATTCACGGCTGAACGACTCGCCATGCTCGATCAATACCTGGCCCTCGAACCCGGCCAAGGCTTCGCGAAAACCGGCGGTCCGTTCCTGGCTGATGCTCAACTCGGGACGAGCGCTGATCAGCGCGATTTGCCGAGGGTGGGTCTGCAGCAGGCTGCGCGTCAGTTGCAGGCTGGCCTGGCGGTCGTCGCTGATCACCGAGCAGAACCGCGCAGGGTCCATGACCCGGTCGATGGCGATGATCGGAATGCCCTTGGCCTGCAACTGCAGGTAGCTGTCGTCGCCGGCCGGCAGGCAACTGGCGACGATCAGCGCATCGCAGCGGCGGGCGCGGAACAACTGCAACAGTTGCCGTTCACTGTCGGGTGCGTCGTCGGAACTGGCGATCAGCAACTGGTAGCCCCGCGCCCGTGCCCCTTGTTCCAGCAGCTTGGCGATGCGTGCGTAACTGGGGTTTTCCAGGTCTGGCAGGATAAAACCCAGGGTGCGAGTGTGGCGACTGCGCAGCCCGGCGGCCTGGGGATTGGGCGTGAAGCCGTGCTCCAGGACCACCGCCCGCACCCGTTCGACGGTGGCGCTGCTGATGCGTTGTTGTTCGGCCTTGCCGTTGATGACATAGCTGGCGGTGGTCACGGACACACCGGCCAGTTGGGCAATATCACTGAGTTTCAACCCGGTTTTCCTTGTTTTTTCGAGTTAGCCCCGACAATAAGGGCCATCCTACCCGATTCAAGCCGACGGTCACCGTCCAAGCGCTTACGACAAGTTGCACTTCAAGGATGAGAGATTATCGAGTAACGTGCCAATCTTTCTAGATTAAACGTTTCAGCAAGCGTATTTTCAAGGCTAGCAGGATTTTTGGCCCTTCTGCCGTGATCACGCCAAAAGTCATCCTGCAACGCTAAGCTGATTCATTCAAAACAATACCTGGCGCCAACCGGACGCCAAAAAGGAGAAAGCATGCTCGAGCTCACTCTAGAGCAGATATCCATGGCTCAGACGGCTGTGGATAAAGACGCTGCACTGCAACTGCTCGCCGACAAACTGGTGGCCGATGGCTTGGTGGCTGAGGGTTACCTCGCTGGCTTGCAGGCTCGCGAAGCCCAGGGCTCGACCTTTCTTGGCCAAGGTATTGCCATCCCCCACGGCACTCCGCAGACCCGCGACCTGGTTCATTCGACCGGTGTGCGCCTGCTGCAATTCCCCGAGGGTGTGGATTGGGGCGACGGCCATATCGTCTACCTGGCGATCGGTATCGCGGCCAAGTCCGACGAACACCTGCGCCTGCTGCAACTGCTGACCCGCGCCCTCGGCGAGACGGACCTGGGCCAGGCCCTGCGCCGTGCCGGTTCCGCCGAAGCGTTGCTGAAGCTGCTGCAAGGCGCGCCGCAGGAACTGGCCCTGGATGCCCAGATGATCGGTCTTGGTGTGTCGGCTGACGATTTTGAAGAACTGGTATGGCGCGGCGCTCGCCTGCTGCGCCAGGCCGATTGCGTGAGCAACGGCTTTGCCGGGGTGTTGCAGCAAGTCGATGCGCTGCCCCTGGGTGACGGCTTGTGGTGGCTGCACAGCGAACAGACCGTCAAGCGTCCGGGTCTGGCATTCGTCACGCCGGACAAACCCATCCGCTACCTGGGTCAACCGTTGAGCGGGCTGTTCTGCCTCGCCAGCCTCGGCGAGGCCCACCAGGCCCTGCTGGAAAGACTCTGCGCCTTGCTGATCGAAGGTCGCGGCCACGAACTGGGTCGCGCCACCAGCAGCCGCAAGGTGCTGGAAGTGCTCGGCGGCGAATTGCCCGCCGACTGGCCCAGCGCGCGCATCGGCCTGGCCAATGCCCATGGCCTGCATGCACGCCCGGCGAAGATCCTCGCCCAGTTGGCGAAAAGCTTCGAAGGCGAGATCCGCGTGCGCATCGTCGACGGCCAGGACAGCGCCGTATCGGCCAAGAGCCTGAGCAAGCTGTTGAGCCTGGGCGCCCGTCGCGGTCAGGTCCTGGAATTCATCGCCGAGCCGAGCATTGCTGCCGATGCGTTGCCGGCGCTGCTGGCGGCCATCGAAGAAGGCCTTGGCGAAGAGGTTGAACCGCTGCCGCCGCCGAGTGCGCCGCGGGAAACCGTGATAGCCGAAGTGGCGACTGTCGTGTTGGCGCCCGAATCAGGCAGCCAGATCCAGGCCGTCGCCGCCGCCCCGGGCATCGCCATCGGCCCGGCCCACATCCAGGTATTGCAGGCCATCGACTACCCGTTGCGCGGTGAGTCGGCGGCCATCGAGCGCGAGCGCCTGCAAAACGCCTTGAGCCAGGTGCGCCGCGATATCCAAGGCCTGATCGAACGCGCCAAGGCCAAGGCCATCCGCGAGATCTTCATCACCCACCAGGAAATGCTCGACGACCCGGAGCTGAGCGACGAAGTCGACACTCGCTTGAAGCTGGGCGAGAGTGCGCAGGCGGCGTGGATGGGGGTGGTTGAAGCCGCCGCGAAAGAACAGGAAGCCTTGCAGGACGCCTTGCTGGCCGAACGTGCCGCCGATCTGCGCGACGTCGGCCGTCGTGTGCTGGCGCAACTGTGCGGTGTCGAAACCCCGAACGAACCCGATCAACCCTACATCCTGGTGATGGACGAAGTCGGCCCGTCCGACGTAGCCCGCCTGGACCCGACGCGGGTGGCGGGGATCCTCACCGCCCGTGGCGGCGCCACCGCCCACAGCGCCATTGTTGCCCGGGCCCTGGGCATTCCGGCGCTGGTGGGCGCCGGTGCGGCGGTGTTGCTGCTGGCGCCGGGTACGTCCTTGCTGCTGGATGGCCAGCGCGGTCGCCTGCACGTGGACCCTGACGCTGCCACCTTGCAACGGGCTGCGGAAGAACGCGACACCCGCGAGCAGCGCCTCAAGGTTGCCGCCGAGCAGCGTCATGAACCGGCGGTGACCCGTGACGGTCATGCCGTGGAAGTGTTCGCCAACATTGGCGAAAGCGCCGGCGTCGCCAGCGCGGTGGAGCAGGGGGCCGAAGGCATTGGCCTGTTGCGCACCGAGCTGATTTTCATGGCCCACAACGAGGCCCCGGACGAAGCGACCCAGGAAGCCGAATACCGCAAGGTGCTCGACGGCCTGGCCGGTCGACCGCTGGTGGTGCGTACACTGGATGTTGGCGGTGACAAGCCGCTGCCGTACTGGCCGATCGCGAAAGAAGAAAACCCGTTCCTCGGTGTGCGTGGCATCCGCCTGACCTTGCAGCGTCCGCAGGTCATGGAAGCGCAACTGCGGGCCTTGTTGCGTTCGGCGGACAGCCGTCCGCTGCGAATCATGTTCCCAATGGTGGGCAGCGTCGATGAGTGGCGCCAGGCCCGGGACATGACCGAGCGCCTGCGCCGGGAAATTCCCGTGGCAGACCTGCAACTGGGGATCATGATCGAAGTGCCGTCCGCCGCATTGCTGGCGCCGGTGCTCGCCAAGGAAGTCGATTTTTTCAGCGTCGGCACCAACGACCTGACGCAATACACCCTGGCGATCGACCGTGGTCATCCGACCCTTTCGGCCCAGGCCGATGGCTTGCACCCGGCCGTGCTGCAACTGATCGACATCACCGTGCGCGCCGCCCATGCCCATGGCAAATGGGTCGGTGTGTGTGGCGAACTGGCGGCCGACCCACTGGCGGTGCCGGTGCTGGTGGGCCTGGGTGTGGACGAACTGAGTGTCTCGGCCCGCAGCATTGCCGAGGTCAAGGCGCGGGTCCGCGAATTGAGCCTGACGCAAGTACAAACCTTGGCCCAAGAGGCCTTGGCCGTGGGCAGCGCCGATGACGTGCGCGCATTAGTGGAGGCGCTGTAATGGCGAAGATTCTTACCCTGACCCTCAACCCGGCGCTCGACCTCACGGTGGAGTTGGCGCGCCTGGAACCGGGCCAGGTCAACCGCAGCGACGCCATGCACGCCCACGCCGCCGGCAAGGGTGTGAACGTGGCCCAGGTGTTGGCCGATCTCGGCCATACGCTGACGGTCAGTGGTTTTCTGGGCGAAGACAATGCCCAGGTGTTCGAGACGCTGTTTGCCCAGCGTGGGTTTGTCGATGCTTTTATCCGTGTTCCCGGCGAAACTCGCAGCAATATCAAACTGGCCGAGCAGGACGGCCGCATCACTGACCTCAACGGCCCGGGCCCGGTGGTTGATGAAGCCGCACAGCACGCCTTGCTGGCGCGCCTTGAGCAAATCGCCCCCGGCCACGACGTGGTTGTGGTGGCGGGCAGCTTGCCCCGGGGTGTCAGCCCGCAGTGGTTGCAGGCCTTGATCACGCGTTTGAAAACACTCGGCCTGAACGTGGCCCTCGACACCAGTGGCGAAGCCTTGCGTGTCGCCCTGGCGGCGGGGCCGTGGCTGATCAAGCCGAACACCGAAGAACTGGCCGATGCGCTGGGTTGCGAGGTGGTGAGCGAATTGGCCCAGGCGCAAGCGGCGCAGCGCCTGCACGCCCAGGGCGTCGAGCATGTGGTGATTTCCCACGGTGCCGATGGCGTGAATTGGTTCAGTGTCGGTACGGCGCTGCATGCCTCGCCACCCAAGGTCAGCGTCGCCAGCACCGTGGGTGCCGGGGATTCGCTGCTGGCGGGCATGCTGCACGGCCTGCTCAGCGCCGACACCCCGGAACAGACGCTGCGCACCGCCACGGCCATCGCTGCCATGGCGGTCACGCAGATCGGTTTTGGCATCCACGACACCGCGTTGCTGGCGTCGCTTGAACAGGGCGTGCGCGTGCGCCCCCTGACAGAACAATAAGAGGGTTAGCAAGAATGAAACTAGCCATTGTGACGGCCTGCCCCAACGGCATGGTCACCAGTGTGTTGTGCGCCCGCCTGCTGGACGCCGCGGCGCAGCGCCAGGGGTGGAGCACCAGTGTCGAAGTCCACGACGCGGCCCATCCGGAACGCCAGTTGTCGGCGGCGACCCTCGAAGCGGCCGAGTGGGTCTTGCTGGTTGCCAGCGGCCCGGTGGACATGTCGCGGTTTGTCGGCAAACGCCTGTTCCGCAGCACCCCGGCCCTGGCCCTGCAAGACGTCGATTCGGTGCTGCGCCGCGGCGCCGAAGAGGCCGAGGTTTTTCTCGCCTCGGATGTCGTGGAGGAGGCACCCGCGGTGTCGACCGAGCGTGCTCCGCGCCTGGTCGCCATCACCGCATGCCCAACGGGCGTTGCCCATACCTTCATGGCCGCCGAAGCATTGCAGCAGGCGGCGAAGAAGCTCGGCTACGACCTGCAAGTGGAAACCCAGGGTTCGGTCGGTGCACGCAATCCGTTGAGCGCCGAGGCCATCGCCGAGGCGGACGTGGTGCTGCTGGCGACTGACATCGAAGTCGCCACCGAGCGTTTTGCCGGCAAGAAGATCTACCGCTGCAGCACGGGCATCGCCTTGAAACAGGCCGAAGCGACGCTGAACAAAGCGCTGGTCGAAGGTCGCCAGGAAAGCGCGTCGAGCGGTGCCAGCGCCCCGGCCAAGTCGGAGAAGACCGGCGTCTACAAGCATCTGCTGACGGGCGTGTCGTTCATGTTGCCGATGGTGGTGGCCGGCGGTCTGTTGATCGCCTTGTCGTTTGTATTCGGCATCACCGCCTTCAAGGAACCCGGTACGTTGGCGGCTGCGCTGATGCAGATCGGCGGCGACACCGCGTTCAAATTGATGGTGCCGCTGCTGGCCGGCTACATCGCCTATTCCATCGCCGACCGTCCAGGCCTGGCGCCGGGGATGATCGGCGGGATGCTGGCGAGCACCCTGGGCGCCGGCTTCATTGGCGGGATCATCGCCGGTTTCCTGGCCGGTTACGTGGCCAAGGCGATCAACCGCTACGCGCGCCTGCCCCAGAGCCTGGAAGCGCTCAAGCCGATCCTGATCATCCCGCTGCTGGCGAGCCTGATCACCGGCCTGGTGATGATCTACATCGTCGGCAAACCAGTGGCGGGCATGCTTGAAGGCCTGACCCATTTCCTCGACAGCATGGGTACCACCAACGCGATCCTGCTGGGCGTGCTGCTGGGGGCGATGATGTGCGTCGACCTCGGTGGGCCGATCAACAAGGCCGCCTACGCGTTTTCGGTGGGGCTGCTGGCTTCCCAGAGTTATGCACCGATGGCCGCGACCATGGCCGCCGGCATGGTGCCGCCGATTGGCCTGGGCATCGCCACCTTCATCGCCCGGCGCAAATTCGCCCAGACCGAGCGCGAGGCCGGTAAAGCCGCGCTGGTGCTGGGGCTGTGCTTCATTTCCGAAGGGGCGATTCCGTTCGCCGCCAAGGACCCGCTGCGGGTGATCCCGGCCAGCATCGCCGGCGGCGCGCTGACCGGTGCGCTGTCGATGTACTTCGGCTGCAAGCTCATGGCCCCCCACGGCGGCCTGTTCGTGATGCTGATCCCCAACGCCATCAATCATGCATTGTTGTACCTGCTGGCGATCGTGGCGGGGAGCCTGCTGACGGGGGTGGCGTATGCGCTGCTCAAGCGGCCTGAGGTGGTGGAGATGGCGTTGGAGCCGGCCAAGGCCTGATCACTGCTGTGCCTACTGTGGGAGCGAGCCTGCTCGCGATAACGGAGTGTCAGACAGCCTGTTTGTCGACTGACACACCGTTTTCGCGATCAGGCTCGCTCCCACATTTCGTTCTGCTGAGTTCATGAGGTCCTGTCACACCCACTTCACAGAGCCATGCTTAAGTTTTCCCATTTAAGGGAGAACACCATGAGCGAATTCGACCTGGGCCGCCGTCGTGTGATGCAAGCCGTGGGGGCGGGGTTGTTGTTGCCGGGGCTGGCGCCGGCGGTGATGGCGTCGGTCAAGGATCGGCCGGTGCTCACCGACGGTGTGCAATCGGGCGACTTGCAGGGCGACCGGGCGATGATCTGGAGCCGCAGCGACCGTCCGGCGCGGATGGTGGTGGAGTGGGACACCCGTAGCACGTTCAGCAATCCGCGCCGCCTCGTCTCGCCCATGGCCGACGCCCGCAGCGATTTCACTGCCCGGGTCGAACTCACCGGGCTGCCCCGCGACCAGGCGATTTTCTACCGGGTGCATTTCGAAGACGCCCAGAGCGGTGTCGCCAGCGAACCCTGGCTGGGCCATCTGCGCAGTGTGCCGCAGTTCAAGCGCAACATCCGTTTTGTCTGGAGCGGCGACACCGTCGGCCAGGGCTTCGGGATCAACCCGGACATCGGCGGCATGCGCATCTACGAAGCCATGCGCCTGCGCCTGCCGGATTTCTTTATCCACAGCGGCGACACCATCTACGCCGACGGCCCGGTGCCGGCGCAAATCACCGCCGAGGGTGGACGCGTCTGGCGCAACCTCACCACCGAAGCCAAGAGCAAGGTTGCCGAGACCCTGGATGAGTATCGTGGCAACTATCGCTATAACCTGATGGACGAAAACGTACGCCGCTTCAACGCTGAAGTGCCGCAGATCTGGCAGTGGGACGACCATGAGGTGGTCAACAACTGGTCGCCGGGCAAGCAACTGGACGAGCGCTACCAGACCAAGGATATCCACAGCCTGGTGGGGCGTGCGCGACAGGCCTGGCTGGAATACGCGCCGATGCGCCGGCAGAAGGCCGACGGCGGCGGGCGGATCTACCGCAAGCTCGGTTACGGGCCGCTGCTGGATGTGTTCGTGCTGGACATGCGCAGCTACCGCGAAGCCAACGACGCCAACCTCGGCGCGGCCAAGCCGTTCCTGGGGCGCGAGCAGTTGAATTGGCTCAAGCGCGAATTGAAGCAGTCCCGTGCCCAGTGGAAAGTCATCGCCGCCGACATGCCCATTGGCCTCGGTGTGCCGGATGGCGAAGTCAGCCCCGGCGTGCCGCGCTGGGAAGCGGTTGCCAACGGTGACCCGGGCGCGGCCCAGGGGCGTGAACTGGAGGTCGCCGAACTGCTCGGCTACCTGCGCAAGCATCAGGTGCGCAACTACGTCTGGCTCACCGCCGACGTCCACTATTGCGCCGCCCATCACTACCACCCCGAACACGCCGCGTTCCAGGATTTCGAACCATTCTGGGAGTTTGTCGCCGGGCCATTGAACGCCGGCAGCTTCGGGCCCAATGCCCTGGACAAGACCTTCGGCCCGGAAGTGGTGTTCCAGAAAGCGCCCCCGGCCCAGAACACCTCGCCGTTTGCCGGGTATCAGTTCTTTGGCGAGGTGAACATTGATGGGCCGAGCGGGGAGATGAGCGTGGTGTTGCGGGATCTGGAAGGCGTGGCGGTGTTCGAGAAGAAGTTGCAGCCGGTTTGACTGCCTGTCGCGCCAGGAACCTCTGTGGGAAAAGCCACTGTGGGAGCAAAGCTTGCTCGCGATAACGGTATATCTGTCTAGAAGTGGCTGACTGACAGTTCGCCATCGCGAGCAAGCTTTGCTCCCACAAGGGGGCGGTGGGTTACTTAAGATTGGAGACCGTCAGTAGACATCCCGCCGATACCGCCCCTGCTCGATCAGCCGCTCCACTTCCTCACGCCCCAGCACGTTGTTGAGCACGTGATCCACCCCGGATGCCATGCCCTGCAAGCTGCCGCAGACATAGATCACCGCGCCGTCGGCCAGCCATTGCTTGAGCAGCGCGGCCGACTCCAGCAGGCGGTCCTGGACGTAGACTTTCTGCTTCTGATCCCGGGAGAAGGCCAGGTCCAGGCGTTCCAGGTCGCCCGAGGTCACCCATTCCTGCAGCTCATCGCGGCAGTGGAAATCGTGTTCGCGGTTGCGCTCGCCAAACAGCAGCCAGTTGCGCTGCATGCCCTCGGTGACGCGCGCCTTGAGCAGGCTGCGCAGGCCGGCCAGGCCAGTGCCGTTGCCCAGCAGGATCATCGGCACACCCTGGGCCGGCAGATGGAAGCTGCTGTTGCGGCGCAGCCGCAGGCTGACGGCGCTGCCCAGCGGTGCGTGTTCGGTCAGCCAGCCGGAACCGACGCCCAGGCTGCCGTCGGCGTGACGTTCCTGGCGCACGATCAGCTCCAGCATGCCGTCGGCCGGGATCGAGGCGATGGAGTACTCGCGTATCGCCAGCGGTGCCAGGGCATCCACCAGTGCCTGGGCATGCAGGCCGACCAGATGGGCGCGGTTTTCCGGGAGTTGGCGGGTCGCCAGGGCCTGGTCGAGGCTCTGGGACAGGCCATCGACTTGCACGCGCGCGTGGCCGGAGAGGCCGAGCCCGTCGAGGAAATGCTCGATCGCCAGCAGGTCATTGCGCGGCAGGATTTCCACCAGGTCACCGGCCAGCCAACTGCTCGGGCCGGGGGCGGTGAGGCCCAGCAGGTACACGCCCGCGCCGCTGCTGTCGGGATTGAGCAGGGTGCGCTGGCTGAGGGTCCAGTTTTCGAAGCTTGGCGCCTGCCAAGTGTCCAGCGGGGCTTGGCCGGTCAGCTCCGCCAATTGTTGTTGCCAGTGACGCAGGGCATAAGGGTCGCCGCTGTCCACTTCCACCGGCGCGAACAGGGTCTTGCCGCCGTGTTCCGCCAGCCAGGCGTGCAGGCGCCGGGCGAAGCCGCAGAAGTGTTCATATTGCCGGTCGCCCAGGCCCAGCACCGAATACTGCAGACGCTCCAGGCTCAAGGCCTGGCCCAGCACCTTGCGTTCGAAACCACGGGCACTGTCCGGCCCTTCGCCGTCGCCAAAGGTGCTGACGACAAACAGCGCATGGGTGGCGTCGTTCAGGTCCTGCTCACGCACACCGGCCAGTGGCTGGACCTTTACGGGCAAGCCGGCGGCCTGGAGTTGGCCGGCGGTCTGCCAGGCCAGTCGCTCGGCGAAACCGCTTTGGCTGGCGAAGCCGATCAGCCAGGCCGGCGCATTGCCCGGGTTGGCGATGAGGGCCTGACGGGCGTTTCTGACGTGGCGCTTCTTGCTGCGGCGGTCCAGGTACAGCAACCAGCCGGTGATGAAGAACAGCGGCATGGTCAGCGCGGCGACGGTCACCAGAATCCGTCCGACCAGGCCGAAGTAACTGCCGACATGCAGGGCATAGACACTGGTCAGCAACTGCGCCTTGAAGCTCTTGTCGCTGTAGCGACTGTGCCGGCTGATGACGCCAGTGGCCGGGTCGAGGGTGAGCTGGTTCAGCGCCCGGTCGTGGGGCGAGTTTTTCAGCAGGTAGAACACGGTCGCCGGTTGCCCGGCCACGGGTGGCATGCGCACGTTATAGGCCGAAAGCCCCGGGCCGGCGGCGCTGTAGATACTGCTCCACATGGCCCGGTAATCGGCCACGGGCAGTGGACCGCTCGGCGCCGGGCCGCGATTGCGCACCCGTTCCTCTTTCGGTGAATCGGAGAGCAGGCGGGTCACGCCTTTGTTGTACCACTCGTAGGACCAGGTCAGCCCGGTCAGCGCCGCCAGCAGATAGAACACCAGGCACCAGGTGCCCGCCACGGAGTGCAGGTCCCAATTGAAGCTCCGGCCTTTTTTCCCCCAGTCGAGGGTCAGCCAGGCGCGCCAGCTTTTCCATTGACGCGGCCAACGCAGGTACAGCCCGGACAGGCAGAAAAACACCAGGATCAGCGTACAGGCACCGGTGATTTGCCGACCGACATCATCCAGGGTCAGGACGCGGTGCAACCTGAGCATAAAGCCGAAGAAGTCCTGGCCCGTCACATCGCCCATGAACTGTGCGTTGTAAGGGTTGAAATAGCGCATGGCGCCCCGTTTTTCCCCAGGAGGCGCCGCAAAGATCACCCGCGCGGCGTTGCCGCTGTCGGTCTCGACCCAGAGCATGGCGACGGTCTTGCCGGAGACGGCCTCGATCTGTTCCACCAGTTCGGCGGGCGGCAGCACGCCGGCCGGTTGCTTCTCGACCATCAGCACCTGTGGATTCAAGGTCCGCAGGATTTCATCCTGGAACGACACCACCGCCCCGGTAACGCCCATCAACGCCAGGACCAGCCCGGCACTGATGCCGAAAAACCAGTGCAACTGGAACAGGGTTTTCTTCAACACGTCGCTCGCCTTGTTCATTTACTGTTCATCACGGCGTGCATTATGCCGTGTGTTATCGAGAAGCATTCATAAACACACCCAAAAGCCTCGATCTTTTGCATGAGCGGGCCAGTGATGGCGTGAGCGACGAAAATCCTGCGGGAGCGAGCCTGCTCGCGAAGAGGCCAGCACATCCAACATCTTCATTGACTGGAACACCGCATTCGCGAGCAAGCTTTGCTCCCACAGATCTGATGGGTGTACGACCGGGAGAGCCAGGTCGGCTGTTAGGCCGCCTCGCGGTGGACGTTGATCTCGGCGCCCCGTTAACCACGCTGGCTGAACGGAGCAATGCCTTCGTTCAGGCACACCGAGCCTAGGCGAGGTGCCAAGTGGTGGGGCAGGAGCGTTTTGCTAACTTTTGACTGGGCCGGCTCCCGGGCTCTTCAAAAGTGAGCGGCCGTAAGGGCGGAACCATAAGTAGCCGTTACCTAAATAACGGATCTGCACACCAAACCATCAATAAAAAACGGCGCTTTCCATTTCTGGAAAATGCGCCGTTTTTTATTACGCAACAGGGCAAGAACTACGAGCTCAAGCGCCCAAACACATCACACGTAAAACGATTTCAGCGGCGGAAAGCCATTGAACTCCACCGCGCTATAGCTAGTGGTATAGGCCCCGGTCGACAGCCAATACAGACGATCCCCAATAGCCAGGTTCAACGGCAACCCGTACTTGTAGTTCTCATACATGATGTCGGCGCTGTCACAGGTAGGCCCGGCAATGACCACTTCTTCCATCTCGCCTTTCTTCTCGGTCCAGATCGGAAACTTGATGGCTTCGTCCATGGTTTCGATCAGGCCGGAGAACTTGCCCACATCCGTGTACACCCAACGCTCGACGGCGGTACGGGACTTGCGCGCCACCAGCACCACTTCGCTGACCAGGATACCGGCGTTGGCGATCAACGAACGGCCCGGCTCCAGGATGATTTCCGGCAGGTCGTCGCCGAAGTCTTCCTTGAGGAAGCGGATGATTTCCTCGGCGTAGGTTTCCAGGCTGTTGGTGCGGGTGATGTAGTTGGCCGGGAAGCCGCCACCCATGTTGATCAGCTTCAGGACGATGCCGTCTTCTTCCTTCAGGCGTTCGAAGATCACCTTGACCTTGGCGATCGCCGCGTCCCAGACGCTGATGTCGCGCTGTTGCGAGCCGACGTGGAACGAAATGCCGTACGGCACCAGACCCAGGTCGCGGGCCAGGATCAGCAGGTCCATGGCCATGTCGGTCTGGCAGCCGAACTTGCGCGACAACGGCCAGTCAGCGGTGGTCGAGCCTTCGGTGAGGATCCGTACATAGACTTTCGAGCCCGGCGCGGCCTTGGCGATGTTGCGCAGGTCTGCTTCGGAGTCGGTGGCATACAGGCGCACGCCCTTCTCGTAGAAGTAGCGAATGTCGCGGGATTTCTTGATGGTGTTGCCGTAGCTGATCTGATCCGGGCCGACGCCACGGCTCATGACCTTGTCCAGCTCATAGATCGAGGCGATGTCGAAGTTCGAGCCTTTATCCTTGAGCAGGTCGATGATTTCCACCGCCGGGTTGGCCTTGACGGCGTAGTAGACCTTGGCGAACTCGAAACCGGCGCGCAGGTCGTCATAGGCCTTGGAGATCATCGCGGTGTCGATCACCACGAACGGGGTTTCCTGCTTGTCGGCGAACGCTTTCATTTTCTGGAAGGTTTCGCGCGCGAAATAATCTTCGACCTGGATCGACATACTTGGGACTCCTACTGGCAAACATCAGGATCAATGGGTGTGAGGGCAAGCAGCCCTCGTGAACGTCCTCCGTATCCCCACTTTGGTTCGCCTACTTCCCAAGGCATGTCGCCGAAAGCAAAAAGGCCACGGGATGCGTGATGCCCTTGGCCTTGCTGTCTCGTCGTCAGTACTTGAGCCGGATGGATCGTTTCCAGCATGGACGTTCGGCGCGAACTTTAGGGCGTGAGGGGCCTGAGATCAACTAAAAATGTCGCGTTTTTGCACACATCCGTCGTGCGGCCCGCGACAGCTCATGATGTAACCGACCTGCGTGACAGATTGATGTTCCCTTGGATTGGTTTTTCAAGGCGGCTGATGATCGTTCCCACGCTCTGCGTGGGCATGCAGCCCGGGACGCTCCGCGTCCCCAGAGCCGAACGCGGAGCGTCCGTGGAGGCGTTCCCACGCAGAGCGTGGGAACGATCAAAGGCTGCTGTGCTTGGTCAGACTGAGGCAGTCTCGGCCGGCGAGACAATGCTGGTCTTGCCCCCGCGCGAGCGCCCCGAGCTCAGGTACTCGGCAATCGATTCCTGGGTCACTTCGCCGAGGAACACCCGCTCGGCATCCATCACCGGCAGCCACGAGCGGTTGAACTCGTACATGCGCGACAGCAGGATCCGCAGGTGTTCGTCATAGGCGGCGGTGGCGTTGAATTCGCGCAGGTATTGTCCGCAGGTGCCGGTCTGGCGGTACAGGTCGCGACGGCGCACATACCCCAGGGCCTTGTTCTCGGCGCAGGTGACCACCACGTAGCGACGGTCATGTTCGTCCATCAACTCCAGTGCCTCACCCACTGGCGTCTCGGGGCTGACCGACGGGGCGTTGTCCGCCGCGTCTTCGGCCTTGACCAGCAACAGGCGCTTGAGCGTGCTGTCCTGGCCGACGAAGCTGCTGACGAACTCGTCGGCCGGATGCGCCAGCAGCGTGTCCGGGTGATCGAACTGGACCAGCTTGCCGGCGCGGAAGATCGCGATCTTGTCCCCCAGCTTGATGGCTTCGTCGATGTCGTGGCTGACCATGATCACGGTCTTGTTCAGCGCCCGCTGCATCTCGAAGAACTCGTTCTGGATCATCTCGCGGTTGATCGGGTCCACCGCGCCGAAGGGTTCGTCCATCAGCAACAGCGGCGCATCGGCCGCCAGGGCCCGGATCACGCCGATCCGTTGCTGCTGGCCACCGGACAGTTCACGGGGGTAGCGATGCAGGTACTGCTTGGGTTCGAGCTTGATCATGCTCATCAGCTCGCGGGCGCGGTCGTGGCATTTCTGCTTGTCCCAGCCGAGCAGGCGCGGGACCACGGTGATGTTTTCCTCTATGGTCATGTTCGGGAACAGGCCGATCTGCTGGATCACATAGCCGATGTTGCGGCGCAGGGTCACTTCGTCCAGGCCGGTGGTGTCTTCACCGTTGATCAACACCTTGCCGGAGGTGGGCGGGATCAGGCGATTGATCATCTTCAGCGTGGTGCTTTTGCCACAGCCCGACGGCCCGAGGAACACGCAGATCTCGCCTTCGTTGACGGTCAGGTTCACCGAGTCCACGGCCTTGACGTCTTTGCCGTTGCTCTTGAAGGTTTTGCTGAGGTTTTGAAGTTCGATCATTTCAATAGTCCTTTTGGTGTCAGCGAGCGTTGCAGCCATTGCAGAAGCAGGTCGGCGAAGATGGCCAGGAGACTGACCAGCACGGCGCCGACGATCAGCATCGACATGTCGCTGCGGCTGATGGAAGCGAGGATGAGCACGCCCAGGCCACCGGCACCGATGGTGGCGGCGATGGTCATGACGCCGATGTTCATGACCACGGCGGTGCGTACGCCGGCCAGGATCACCGGCACGGCGATGGGCAGTTCGACCATGCGCAGGCGCTGGCCGAAGGTCATGCCGATGCCGCGAGCGGCCTCACGGATGCCCGGTTCGACGCCGGTCAGGGCCAGGTAGGTGTTGCGCATGATCGGCAACAGCGAATAGAGAAACACCGCGGTGATCGCCGGCATCGGGCCCAGGCCTTGGCCGAACTTGGAATAGAACGGCAACAGCAGGCCGAACAGCGCAATCGACGGAATCGTCAGCAGCACCGTGGCGCTGGCCTGCAATGGGCCGGCGAGCGCCGGGAAGCGGGTCATGAAGATGCCCAGCGGCACACCGACAACAATGGCCAGGGTCACGGCGATGCCCACCAGGGTGATGTGCTGCCAGGTCAGGTGCAGTACCAGCGGCCAGTCCAGATGGGAAAAGGCGTCAAGAAAATCCATGGCTTTTCCTCCAGGTCATTGGGTTGAGAGCAGCGAATGCTGGCGCAGGAAATCGGCGGCAACGGTGGAAGGGCTTTCGTGGTTGACGTCCACGCGGGCGTTGAGCTGGCGCATGGTTGCGTCGTCGAACAGCTCGGCCAGGGGCTTGAGCTGTGCGGCCAGTTGCGGATGCGCGTCGAGGTACGCCTGGCGCACCACTGGCGCGGCGGTGTAGTCGGGGAAGTAATGCTTGTCGTCTTCCAGCAACTTCAGCTTGAACGCGTTCAACCGGCCGTCGGTGGTGTACACCAGGCCGGCGAAGACCTGGCCGTTGCGCAGGGCGGTGTAGACCAGGCCCGCGTCCATCTGCCGGATGTTCTTGCGGGTCAGGTTCATGCCGTACTGCTCGACCATGCCAGCCAGGCCGTCGGAGCGGTTGGCGAACTCGGTGTCCAAGGCCACCAGATGATTGTCATCGGCTTCGGCCTGCAGCACCGTGTTCAACTGGCTGATGCTGTTGATCTGCGGGTATTGGCGGGCGATTTTTTCCGGCAGGGCCAGGGCGTAGGTGTTGCTGAATTTCGACGGTGTCAGCCAGACCAGGCCTTTTTTCGCGTCGAGTTCTTTCACCCGGGCGTAGGACTGGGCGCTGTCGAGTTTCTCCGTGACATGGTTGTAGGCCACCAGTGACACACCGGTGTATTCCCAAAGCATGTCCAGTTGCCCGGTTTCATGGGCGCTGCGGGCCAGGTTGCTGCCCAGGCCGCCGGTGATCTGTGCGTCGTAGCCCTTGCTGCGCAGGTATTGCGCGGTGATCTCCGCCAGCAGCGTCTGTTCGGTGAACACCCGGGCGCCAAGGCGGATCAGCGGTTTTTCAGCGGCTTGGGCGAATCCTGCGAACAGCAGGACGCAGCCCAGTATCAAGCTCAACTTCTTCATAAACGATTTCCTTTATCCAGCCGGGCTTATGACGGTCGCAGACCGCGTTCCAGCCAGAGGCGGCTGGCCAGTGTCACCAGGCCGTCGAGCAGCAGCGCCAGCAGGGCGGTGCAGGCCGCGCCGAGCAACAGCTGCGGCTGGTTGTTCAAGGCGATGCCGGGGAAGATCAGGCTGCCGAGGCTGTTGGCGCCGATCAGGAACGCCAGCGGCGCGGTGCCGACGTTGATCGCCAGGGCCACGCGCACGCCACCGACGATGATCGGCACGGCGTTGGGCAACTCGACTTTCCACAGCACCTGGCGCGGGGTCATGCCGATGCCGACGGCGGCTTCCTTGAGGGAGCCCTGGACGTTTTTCAGGCCTTCATAAGTGTTGCGCACGATGGGCAACAGCGAGGCGAGGAACAGAGCGAAGATGGCAGGACCGCTGCCGATGCCCAGGATGCCCAGGGCGATGGCCAGCACGGCCAAGGGCGGCACAGTGTTACCGATGTTGAACACTTGCATGAAGCGTTCGGCGCGCCCGACCATGCCGGGGCGGCTGAGGGCGATGCCGGCGGGAATGCCCACGAGCAGGGCCGCCAGCATGGAGGCCAGGACAAGCAGCAGGTGCGCTTGCAGGTAGAACAGCAGATCGTCGTGGTAGCGTTGGATCGTATCGATGCCGATCCAGTGGACCAACAGGGCCAGGAGCGCGACGACGACCGCACCCCCGATAAGCCCTTTGCCATAGCGGATAGCCACAGGCGGACTCCTTTGTCTTTCAGTCGGCGCACGCTTTCCCGGGCGGCAAACCATCACTGGTTGCCGGGAAAACGTTCGCGAGAAGCAGCTCTTTTTCATGCCGGTAAACGGCAGGTAAATCGAGCCATGAGCGCAGCCTCGTCAGGCTAACTTGCTGATTTTTCAGACCCTGACGAATAGCCGTAACAGGGTGGTGGACGCCTCCACGCTGCTAAAGGTTCCCATGCCGGGGAAGATCTGGCCACCCTGGATGCGCTCAACGGTTCGGTTCCTGGCACAAGTTGAGCTATAATCGCCGCCCTTTTTTGAATCACCTGCCAGGCGATTTCCCATGACCAACCAGGCCGCCGAAGTCGCGAAACGCCGCACTTTCGCCATTATTTCCCACCCCGATGCCGGTAAGACCACCATCACCGAGAAGCTCTTGCTGATGGGCAAGGCGATTGCGGTCGCCGGCACGGTGAAATCTCGAAAATCCGACCGCCATGCCACCTCCGACTGGATGGAAATGGAAAAGCAACGGGGTATTTCCATTACCACGTCGGTCATGCAGTTCCCGTATCGCGATCACATGATCAACCTGCTCGACACCCCGGGCCACGAAGACTTCTCTGAAGACACCTACCGCACCCTGACGGCAGTGGACTCGGCGCTGATGGTCCTCGACGGCGGTAAAGGCGTCGAGCCACGGACCATCGCGCTGATGGACGTCTGCCGCCTGCGGGACACGCCGATTGTCAGCTTCATCAACAAACTCGACCGTGACATCCGCGACCCGATCGAACTGCTCGACGAAATCGAAGCGGTCCTGAAGATCAAGGCGGCGCCGATCACCTGGCCGATCGGCTGCTACCGCGACTTCAAGGGCGTGTACCACCTGGCCGACGACTACATCATCGTCTACACCGCCGGTCACGGGCACGAGCGCACCGACGTCAAGATCATCGAGAAGCTCGACTCCGACGAGGCGCGCGCGCACCTGGGCGACGAGTACGATCGTTTTGTCGAGCAACTGGAACTGGTGCAGGGCGCCTGCCATGAGTTCAACCAGCAGGAATTCCTCGACGGCCAACTGACCCCGGTGTTCTTCGGTACCGCCCTGGGCAACTTCGGCGTGGACCATGTGCTCGACGCCGTGGTCGATTGGGCCCCGCGCCCGCTGGCCCGTGTCGCCAACGAGCGCACCGTGGAGCCGGTGGAAGAGAAGTTCTCGGGCTTCGTGTTCAAGATCCAGGCGAACATGGACCCCAAGCACCGCGACCGCATCGCGTTCATGCGCATCTGCTCCGGCAAATACGAAAAAGGCATGAAGATGCGCCACGTGCGCACCGGCAAGGACGTGCGCATCGGCGACGCCTTGACGTTCTTCTCCTCGGAACGCGAGCAACTGGAAGAGGCCTTCGCCGGTGACATCATCGGCCTGCACAACCACGGCACCATCCAGATTGGCGACACCTTCACCGAAGGCGAAACCCTGGGCTTCACCGGCATCCCGCACTTCGCCCCGGAACTGTTCCGCCGCGTACGCCTGAAGGATCCGCTCAAGTCCAAGCAACTGCGCCAGGGTCTCCAGCAACTGGCCGAAGAGGGCGCCACCCAGGTGTTCTTCCCGACTCGCAGCAACGACATCATCCTCGGTGCTGTCGGTGTGCTGCAGTTCGACGTCGTCGCCAGCCGCTTGAAAGAGGAATACAAGGTCGAGTGCTCCTACGAGCCGATCACCGTGTACTCCGCCCGTTGGGTCGAATGTGGCGACAAGAAGAAACTCGAGGAATTCTCCAACAAGGCCGTGGAAAACCTCGCGCTGGACGGCGGCGGTCACCTGACCTACCTGGCCCCGACCCGGGTCAACCTGGCGCTGATGGAAGAGCGCTGGCCGGACGTGAAATTCCGCGCGACCCGTGAGCATCACTAAGCGCTGAGCTGAAAAATCAAAACCCCGTTGCGAAAGCTGCGGGGTTTTTTTGGCTTGTCCCGTGTCCTGAACATGAATAATTCACTGTGGGAGCGAGCTTGCTCGCGATAGCGGTGGGTCAGCTTGCCTGGATGTTGGATGTGCCGACCTCTTCGCGGGCAAGCCCGCTCCCACACTGGATCTTCAGTGGGCAAGATATTTATGTTCGGCACAGTTTCTTCTGTGGGCCTCTTCGCGGGCAAGCCTTGCTCCCACACTGGATCTTCAGTGGGCAAGAWATTTATGTTCGGCACAGTTYCYTCTGTGGGAGCGAGCTTGCTCGCGATAGCGGTGGGTCAGCTTGCCWGGATGTTGGRTATGCCGRCCTCTTCGCGGGCAAGCCCGCTCCCACACTGGATCTTCAGTGGGCAAGAAACTTGTGTTCGGCACAGCTTCCTCTGTGGGAGCAAAGCTTGCTCGCGATAGCGGTGGGTCAGNCGCGGGCAAGCCCGCTCCCACACTGGATCTTCAGTGGGCAAGAWAYTTRTGTTCGGCACAGYTTCYTCTGTGGGAGCAAAGCTTGCTCGCGATAGCGGTGGGTCAGCTTGCCWGGATGTTGGATGTGCCGACCTCTTCGCGGGCAAGCCCGCTCCCACACTGGATCTTCAGTGGGCAAGATATTTATGTTCGGCACAGTTTCTTCTGTGGGAGCA